>DASVWS010000129.1:0-2402 GCA_036393095.1 Gemmatimonadaceae bacterium
GCGAGGTAGGCGACGAGGAACCCGAGCAGCAGCGATCCCGTGATGTTGACCAGCAGGGTCGCCACCGGGAACCCCGGACCGGCGCGTTGCTGGACGAACACGGTCGCCAGGTACCGGACGACGCCGCCGATTGCTGCGCCCACCGCTACGTACGCGACGTTGACCACCAGTCTCATGAGTGCTCCGGCTGGTCCGGCGCCGCCGCTTCCCAGGCCGCCAGCCGGGCGATGGCGCGGAATCGTTCGATCAGGTCATCGAGCACCGGATCGAGTTGCTCGCGCACGCTCGGGTCCACCGCGCCGTACCCGCGAAGCCCGCGCGCACGGCTGTCCTCGAGCCGGATGTTGGCCGAGGTCACCATGGCGCGGATACTGCGCGCGCGGGACATGCGGCGCGGCGCGGTGCCCAGCAGCACGCTGAGCGACACGAGGCGCGTGCGGAGGTCGGCGATCAGCGGCGCGGCTTCCGCCGCAAAGCGAGCCGGAAGGTCGTCGGCGTAATCGGTGAGTGGCCCCCAAGTGCGGCGGTCGCGATCGGCCAACTGCTCGACGCGAGCCAGTGCTTCGTCGAGACTCACCAACAGCACCGAGAAATGGCGCCGCTGATGCTCGTTCAGCACCGGGGGTGGATCGTCCATGGGCACAATAATGGCTCCCGCGCGGTGATTGCGTAGGAGCCATCAGCCTGATACCGCCGGCGGTTGCGGGTGAGCCCCATCACCCATTAGCTACCGTAACGCTAGCCAGCACGGCGCACGCGCGCCACCCATGCCATCCACGCCCCGCCAGACCCTGCTCGTGGTGGACGACGAGCCCAAGATCCGCGCCGCGGTCTGCGACGCGGTGCGCGACGACGTGCACCGCTGCGTCCCGGCGGCGACGGGGGCCGAAGCCGTGGACGCCGCGCGGCGCGATCGGCCGGACGTCATCGTGCTCGACCTCGGCCTCCCCGACCTCGACGGCCTCGACGTCTGCCGCCGCCTCCGCCAGCTGACCCAGGCGCCGATCCTCGTGCTCTCGGCGCGCCACTCGGAGAGCGAGAAGGCGCGACTGCTCGACGCCGGCGCCGACGACTACGTGACCAAGCCCTTCGGCACCGTCGAGTTCCGCGCCCGCATCCGTGCCCAGCTGCGGCGCGCCCGCCGCCCCGCGGCCCCCGAAGGTCCGATCACCATCGGCCCGTTCACGATCGACGTCGAGCGGCGCACCGCCGCGCGGGGCGGCGCCGCGATTCACCTCTCGCCCACGGAATGGCAGCTCCTCCACGTGCTCGTCGCCAACGCCGGCCGCACGATGACCCACGCGCAGCTGTTCCGCGCCGTCTGGGGCGCGTCGGACGGCGACCCGCAGCAGTACCTGCGCGTGTACATGGCGCACCTGCGGCGGAAGCTCGAGGCCGACGCATACGCGCCGCGGCACTTCCTCACCGAGCCCGGCGTCGGCTACCGGTTCGAAGCGGAGCCCGCCGATGCCCCGTAACCCGCGGCGACCGCCGCCGCGATGGGCGCGGTGGGCCTGGCCGCTCTCCTTCCTCACCCTGCTCGCCGCGAGCGCCGGGCTGTTCGCGGTGCGCGGCCACGTCGACAAGGCGCACGTCGCGCTCGCGTTCCTCCTCGTAGTCCTCGGCGGAAGCGCCGCCGGCGGACGGACCCTCGGCATCGCCCTGTCCGCCGTCGCCTTCTTCATCTTCAACTTCGTCTTCCTGCCGCCGTACTACACGCTGGCCATCCAGGATCCGCTCGACTGGCTGGTGCTGGCGGCGTTCCTGATCACCGGCATCGTCGCCGCGCAATTGCTGGCGCGCGCCGAGGAGCGCGCCGAGATCGCACGGCAGCGCGCCGTGGAAGTGGAACGGCTCGCCGTGCTCGGCGCGGAGACGCTGAACGTCGGCCGCGCCGAGGACGCGCTCGGCGCCATCGCGCGCGTGATCCAGGCGACCCTCGGCGTGGCCTGCTGCGAGCTGTTCGTCGCGCGCGCGGGCGATCCCGCGTTCGAGCGCGCGGCCGCGGCGGGCGCCTGCGAGGAGACCCGCGCCGTGGACCCGGCGAGCCTGGCCGCGTGGGTGGCGCAGGCCGGAACGCCCGCCGCCGAGCGGGCGGATCGCACCGCGCTCGTGGGCCCACCGGTCGAACCCGGCGCCGGCGACGAAGCCTGGACGCCGCTCCCGTTGTGGGACATGGGCGGTGACGTGCGCGCCCTCCTCGTTCCGCTCCGCGTTCGCGCGCGCACGGTCGGCGTGCTGCGCATCGCGCACGACGCGCCGATCACGCTCGACCCGGCGAAGCGCCAGTTCCTCGACGCGCTCGCGTACTACGCCGCGCTGGCCGTCGAACGGGTGCGGCTCACGGCAGAGGCCGAGCGCGCGGAGGCGTTCCGCCAGGCAGGCCAGTTGAAGGACGCGCT
>DASVWS010000130.1:0-4439 GCA_036393095.1 Gemmatimonadaceae bacterium
GTGTGCATCGGGGTGAAGCGCGGCGCCGACGGCCAACCCGGACTTCAGGCGCATGCATGGGTGGCGCGGAACGAGAGCGACCGCCGCTTCCATGGATTCAGCACGATGGCGGTGCTCGATCAGCTCCGCAACGAGGGCTGAGGGCCGTGCGCGGCCGCCCTTACCATCGGCAGTGACGCGCGGTATGCTGGCAACGGCCGTCCGGCTCCGGAGCGACGGCCGCCGCCCCGCCCAGCTCCGCCCCTCTCCACGCCGCCAACCCACGAGGACCCGCCCGTGCCCGATGCGCCCAGGCCCGCCGGAAGGCGCGCCTACCACTGGCTCACCGCCGTGCCCACGGTCGCCATGCTGGGCGGAGTTCCGTTCGTGAACCGTGTGCACCCGATGGTGCTCGGGCTGCCGCTGCTCATGGCGTGGATCGCCGGCTGGGTTGTGCTCACCTCGGCGACGATGGGGCTGGTACTCTACCTCGATCGCGCGCGCGGGGGGCGGGATCGATGAACGCCGCGCTCGTCATTCTCGTCGTCGCCTTCGCGGTGGCCATCGGCCTCGGGCTCGCCGCCCGCGGCGGCCGCGAGATGGACCTCGAGCAGTGGAGCGTGGGCGGCCGCGCCTTCGGCACGATCTTCGTCTTCGTGCTCATGGCCGGCGAGATCTACACGACCTTCACCTTCCTTGGCGGGAGCGGGTGGGCGTACGGCAAGGGCGGACCGACGCTGTACATCCTGGCGTACGGCCCCATCGCGTATTCGTGGTCGTACTTCCTGCTGCCGGTCATCTGGCGCTATGCGCGGGAGAAGAAGCTCGTCTCGCAGGCGGATTTCTTCGTCGCCAAATACGAAAGCAACGCGATGGGCGTGCTCGTGGCGCTCGTGAGCGTGGCGGCGCTCGTGCCGTATCTGGTGCTGCAACTCAAGGGGCTGGGGATCATCGTGTCCGAGGTGTCGTCCGGGAGCGTGTCGTCCACCGCCGCCGTGTGGGCCGGCGCCGCGGCGCTCACCCTGTACGTGATCGTCTCCGGCGTCCGCGGATCGGCGTGGACCGCCACGCTCAAGGACCTGATGATTCTCAGCGTCGCCGTCGTGCTCGGCGTCTACCTGCCGCTGCACTATTACGGCGGGTACGGGGCGATGTTCGAGGCCATCGACCGCGCGAAGCCGGGCTTCCTGACCCTGCCCGCGCGCGGGATGAGCCCGAGCTGGTTCATCAGCACCGTGCTGCTGACGTCCACCGGCTTCTACATGTGGCCGCAGTTCTTCGCCGGCGCGTACACCGCGAAGAGCGAGGACGTGTTCCGGAAGAACGCGGTCGTGCTGCCGCTGTACGGGCTCGTGCTCCTGTTCGTGTTCTTCGTCGGATTCGCGGCGGTGCTGCAGGTGCCGGGGTTGAAGGGCGCCGACGGGGACCTGTCGCTCTTCCGGATCGCCGAGCAGACCTTCTCACCGGCGACGATCGGCGTGATCGGGGCAGCGGGGCTGCTCACGGCGCTCGTGCCCGGCTCGATGATCCTGCTCACCGCGGGGACGATATTGTCCAAGAACGTGTATCGGGTGGCCGTGCCGTCGGCGGACGACCGGTCGGTGACGCGGCTGGCGCGCGCGCTCGTGGGTGTGGTCGCGCTGTTCTCGGTATGGCTGACGCTGCGCGGGGGCGAGGCGATCGTGTCGCTGCTGCTCATGGGGTACAACCTGGTGACGCAGCTCTTTCCGGCGCTGTTCTTCTCGCTGCCCGAGCGACCGCTGGTCAGCACGGCCGCGGCGGCCGCGGGGATCGTGGCGGGCGAAGCGATGGTGGCCTACCTGACGATGAGCGGCGCGTCGGTGGCGACGCTCATGCCGTGGGCGCCCGAGGCAGTGAAGGATCTCAACGTGGGGATCGTAGCGCTCATCGTGAACGTCCTCGTGCTGGGCGTCGTGGCGGCGGCCACGCGCCGCCGTCCCGTGGCCGCTACTTCGTGATCCAGTGGCGCCCGGTCGCCATCAGCGCGATCAGGGCGAGGCCGAAGACGATGCGGTACCAGGCGAACACGTCGAACGTGCGGTGCGAGACGAAGCGCACCAGCCACTTCACGACGACGATCGCGCTCAGGAACGCCACGACGAACCCGATGGCGAAGACGAGCGCATCGGCGCCGGCGAGCAGGTGGCGGTTCTCCCAGAGTTCCAGCCCCGTCGCTGCGAACATCACCGGGATCGCGAGCAGGAAGGAGAACTCGGCGGCCGCGGCGCGGTCCACGCCCGCCAGCAGCGCGCCCATGATCGTCGCGCCCGAGCGCGACACGCCGGGAATGAGCGAGAACACCTGCGCGACGCCGATCCAGAAGGCGGTGCGGTAGCCGATCTGCATCACCGTCGTGAACCGCGGCGACGGGCGCCAGTGCTCGATGGCGAGGATGCCGACGCCGCCCACGATGAGCGCGGCGAGCACCACCGGCGGCACGAAGAGGTGCGCCGTGATCCAGTGGTGCGTGGCCAGCCCGACGATCGCCGCAGGCAGAAAGGCGACGAACAGCGCGAGGATGAGCCGGCGCGACTCGTCGACGGCGAATCCCTGCTTCGCCGTGCGCCAGAGCAGGTCCCGGTACAGCCAGACGACGGCCAAAATGGCGCCGAGCTGGATGATGATCTCGAAGGCGTCGGCGGTGGGGCCGACGAACCCGAGCGCGTGGCCGGCGAGGATGAGGTGCCCCGTGGACGAGACGGGGAGGAACTCCGTGGCGCCCTCCACGAGGCCGAGGACGATGGCGGAGAGGATGTCGTGCATGGGTGCGGTGGGGATGTGGCGGAGGAAGGCCCGGCGAGCGGGGCGGAGGCGGGCAATGCGAACCGGGTGGAATGAACCGTTCGGGGATGGGGAATGGAAGTAGTCAGCCGAGTGCAATCCCCGCATCACGATGAGTGGCGTGCCCGATGGACTTCTGAACGCCGAGTTGCTCCATTACGGATCGCGCGTGCCGGCTGAATTCCGCGCCCTTCACCAGGTGGGCATGGGAGTTCGCTCGCCACAAAAGTGGGCAGAGTCGTCAAGCGGTTCCGTCACATGCCACAGCGACCTGAGTGTGGCGGGTCTGACGCTCTTAGAAACGACGTGTGCAGATGGCGCAATTCGATGTAGCATAGCTGGTTATGGAGCAGCGGCCACGCGTGGAAATGGGGGGGGCGGCGCGTCCGGCAGCGTCGATGCCGCTGAATCTTTGTGGCATATTAGTTGCTCGAATTGGTGGCCGATTCAACCGCGCGGGGCGCGCTCGTGAGAATAGCCACAGCTCGTTCGGATGCGGTGGAAAACTGCCGACGTCACCGCGGACAAGGACCGCACCCCCGAGACTACCAATGGTTGCGCTCGTGCCACGAACGGAGATTGCGCCGACGCACGGAGCGCACAGTTGAAGCACACCGTGTTGGCCATGCTGACGATGACGGACTCAGATGCTGATCGACCGGCTTCCACTTTCGCGAGTGGCCCCCGGCTGGCATGCGCGGCGGTCCCCCTCTCTGACGGGGAGTGGACCAGATCCGACGGTATCCTCAGCGCCCTCCGCCGGACATGCGCGAACGGGGACGTGACGGTTCCCCGTCGCCGTGTCACGGATCGCACCAAGGCCATCGCCCAGGGGTTCGCCGATGCAGATCGACGTATTCGCATGGTGATGATTCCCGAGCACACGGGCGCCGTGGAGAGTCACACCTTCGCATGCGCGTTGGTCGCCACCGAAGCGAAGGACCGCAGCATCATCGGCGCAAACGACGGTTTGGTGCCCAACTGTCATGAGCAAATGGTGAAGGTCGCCGAGCCATATCCTTCAGCGGGCCTGACGCGATGGGACATCCGAGGCCGCCGTCGAGAACGCACACGCGACCGTCATGGCGTCTTCGGCGCCAGTCCCCCGGCTTTCCGCAGCCGAGAGAGCCCGCGACCACGCGACATGGCTCCGTCGTTCTCGATATTGCGACGCAATAGGGGGCCGGGGTGAACTTTCTCGCATCGAAGGTTTCAGGCGCCTGGACGATCGATCCCACTCCGCACACCGACCCCCGTGGCCGCTTCTTCCGCGCGTGGTGTGTCGAGGAATTCGCGGCGCACGGCATCGACTTCACACCGCTGCAGGCAAACATGGGCACGAGCCGCCAGGCCGGCACCGTGCGCGGCATGCACTACCAGGTCGCGCCCGCCGAGGAGGCCAAGCTCGTTCGGTGCACGCGTGGCTCGGTGTTCGATGTGCTCGTCGACTTGCGGCCCGGGTCGGCCACCCACGGACAGTGGTTCGGCACCGAGCTCTCCGCCAGGAATGCGCGCATGCTGTACGTGCCCCCTCTCTGCGCTCACGGCTACCAGACCCTGGAAGACGAGTCGGAAGTCCTCTACATGACCTCCGCCCTCTACCGTCCCGACGACGTGCGCGGGCTTCGCTTCGACGACCCGGCCGTCGGGATCGCCTG
>DASVWS010000131.1:0-2829 GCA_036393095.1 Gemmatimonadaceae bacterium
GAATCGGTGTTCAGCGCGCTTTCGGGGCCGCCCTGGTTTGACTCATCAACCAGGGCGGCCCTTCGCGTAGGCGTTCGGCAGCGCACCCACGAGACGCGGAACATCGGCTGCGTCGAGGGGACGATGACAGGCGGGGCGCACCCGATCGCCCCCGCGCTCGTCGCCCTCCCCGCGGGCCATCGGCCGCTTCTGCCCACACTGTGCGGCAACCAATCCGCCGAGCTGGCTGTCTCACGCACCGGGGACGGCGGCACCGCAACCGATCGGACTGGTGGGCAGCGGGGGTGATGCAGGAGCGAAACGCAGCCGGAACGCTGGACAACCTCCAGCCGTCGCCGCACACTGGTGTCACGAGCCGCCGGCCCATGTGAGACCGAGCGCTGACCATGTGGACAACGTCCACGTCCTTCGGTCCGACTCGACTCGCGACGTCGCCATCATCGAGCGCGGCCGCGGCCACAGCGGCTGCGCGTCCTGATCGCTCACGGAGGGGGAGCCATGCAGCGTTGGAGCGAGCATTTCCGGTTTGCCATCCGCCAACTCCGGCATCGGCCGGGCTTCACGGCGACGATCGTGCTCACACTGGCGCTCGCCATCGGCGCGAATACCGCGATCTTCTCGCTGGTGAACGCGCTGATGCTCGAGAGCCTGCCCTATCCGCATCCGGAGCGGATGGGGACGATCTACGCACGGGTCAGCGGGGCCTCGTCTTCGGCGTCGGAGATGGGGCTCGACGGGCTGCGGTGGCAGCTGCTGCGCGACAACGTGCCGGCGCTGATCGCCGGCGTGACGGGCGGCAGCTCCGGCATGAACCTCCGCGCCGGATCGCACGTGCAGTACGTGCAGGACGGACGCATCTCGGCGCACTACCTGGACGTCCTGGGGCTGCATCCGCTGGTCGGGCGGAATTTCACCGAGGAGGAGGACCGGCCAGGCGGTCCCGGGGCCGCCATTCTGAGCTACGGCCTGTGGCGCAACGTGTTCAACGCCAACCGGAGTGTGATCGGCCAGACGATCGACCTCGGCGGCCAGCCGTACACCGTCGTGGGCGTGCTGCCGGAGGGGGCCACGACGCCGGTAGATGCGAACGTGTATACGCCGCTGCAGGCCAGCACGTCGGGGGAGGGCAGCGGAAGCAACTTCACCGTGATCACCCGCCTGCGCGACGGCGCATCCTGGCAGGAGGCGGACGCGCAGATCAATCGCGCGTGGGCATCGCTCGCCCAGGACTTCGAGAAACGCAGCGGCGGCGCGCGGATCACGTACTACTCGGTCTCGCTGCAGACGGGCGAGACGGCCGCGCTGCGGCCGCAGGTGCTGGCCCTCATGGCCGCGGCGGGGCTGATTCTGCTGATCGCCTGCGCCAATCTCGCGGGGCTAAGCCTGGTCCGGCTCCTGCGCCGCACGCCCGAGGTGGCCACGCGGCTGGCGCTGGGCGCGTCGCGTTGGGAAATCCAGAAGCAACTCTGGATCGAGAACCTGGTGCTGGCGCTCGCGGGTGGGGCGCTCGGGGTCGCGGTGGGCTTCGTTGCCCTGCGGGGATTTCTCGTGCTGCTGCCGCCGCACTTTCTCCCGGTGGCGCACGTGGCGATCGACGGGCCGGTGCTGGTCTTCACGCTCGCCGTCTCGGTGTTCACGAGCGTGCTGTTCGGCATGCTGCCGGCGCTCGCGGTGCGGAACGTGGATCTTCGCTCGGCGATGGGCGGCCGGAGCGGGGCCATGGCCGGTACCGCACGGCTGCGCCAGCTCCTGATCGCGGGCGAAGTCGCGATCACGGTGGTGCTGCTCGCGGCGTCGGGGCTGATCATCCGGACGCTGATTCATCTGGAAACACTGCCTCGCGGCTTCGATCCGAGCGGCGTCATGATCGCGAAGGCGTCGCTCGACGACTCGCGCTATCACGATCCGGTGGCGTTCGCGACGCTGTTGGACCAGAGTACCGCTGCGATGCGGCGGATTCCGGGGGTAGTGGAGGCGGCCGTGGGGCTGAGCGTGCCGTACGAGCGCGTGCTGAACGTGGGGGTGGGGCTGCACGACGGCCCGCATGCCGGGAAGCGGGCGGGTACGGACGAGATCTACGCCACGCCGGGCTACTTCCGTGCGCTGCAGATGCCGCTGTTGGCCGGGCGGGCGTTCACCGACGGGGATGGCCCGACCGCGCAGAAGGTGGCGATCGTCAACCAGGCCTTCGCGCGGAAATTCTACGGCGGCGCCAACCCCGTGGGGCTCGTGCTCGATAAGGATACGCGCATCGTGGGCGAGGTGGCGGACGTGCCGATCTCGTCGGGGCTGAATCCGGTGGCGCCGCTGATGAGCGAGGAGACGGTCTACATGCCCGCGGCCCAGATGAGCGGGCCGTTTCTCGCGCTCGTGCACGTGTGGTTCCAGCCCGACTGGATCGTGCGCACGGCGGGTCCGGTGAGGGGTCTGACGCTGGCGATGCAGCGCGCCCTGAGCAGCGCGGACCCCAATCTCCCCGTGTCCGGCTTCTTCCGGATGAACGATCTCCTGGCCCGGACGCTGACGACGCAGCGCGTCGAAGTGGCGCTGCTGGGGGCGATGGCGGTACTGGCGCTGCTGCTGAGCGCGGTGGGCATATTTGCGCTGGTGGCCAACATGGTGGCGCAGCGGACCCGCGAGATCGGCATCCGCATGGCGCTGGGTTCCACGGTGGGGCGGACCATGCTGCACGTCGGCCGCTCCGGCTTCGGCGCCTCCGTGGCGGGGGTTCTGGTGGGGCTTGCGCTCTGCGCCGGGACGCTGCGCGTCATCCGGAGTTGGCTCTACGGCGTCGGGGTCTACGACGTGCCGACACTGGCGACGGTGATC
>DASVWS010000132.1:0-11495 GCA_036393095.1 Gemmatimonadaceae bacterium
TTCGAAGTGCGTGGCGAACCACCCGAAGATCCGCGTCCAGTGGTCGCGGAACTCGTCCACGGTGCCGGCGCGCCCGGCGCCGTGCCCGGCATGCCAGTACTGCACCCACACCGCCTCGCGGCCCAGCCGCCGCAGCGCGTAGTACATCTCCCGCTCGTTGGTGTACGGCACGTTCCAGTCGTCCCTGCCGGTGAGCATGAGCAAGGGCGTATGGATGCGGTCGGCGTACATGACCGCCGAGTGCTGGATGTACTTGAGGGGCGCCTGCCAGAGCGTCGCGCCGATGCGGTCCTGTCCGACTTCGGCGGCGCTGTAGTTCCGCGTGCCGATCTTGGGGCTGTCGCCCAGGAACGAGATGATGTCCACCTTGCCCGAGATGTTCACCGCCGCCGCGAAGCGGTCGGTCTGCGTGATGAGCAGGTTCGTGGCGTAGCCGCCGTAGCTCTGCCCCTCGACGCCGAGCTTCGTGCCGTCCACCAGCCCCTTCTCTTCGAGGCTGTTGATGGCGTCGGTCACGCCTTTCACCCACGCCTCGCCCGGATACCCGACGTGCAGGTCCACGCTCGGGTGCAGCACGAACCACCCCTGCGCGGCGAGCAGGTTCATGTTCTCGTTGTAGCCGTTGTCGAAGAAGGTCTCGTACACTTCGGCCACCAGCGGGTACTTCTTTCCGGGCTGATAGCCGTACGGATAGTAGAGCACGCCGTACAGCTTCTTGCCGTCCACGTCCAGGTAGCTCACCAGCTCGGAGTGCGTGAGCGCAACGCCGGCGAGCTGCGGATTGACATCGGTGACGGCGTGTGGGTCGGCGAAGTCGCGGCCGGCGGTGTACACCTCGTTGGGACGGTCCCCGTCCGAGCGCTCGAACACGAAGCGCGAGCCGTCGTCCGCTACGTGCCACGACGAGTAGAGGTTCGCGTCCTGCACGAGCGGCGTGGCCCGCTGGGAGGGCAGGTCGTACCGCGCCATGCCGCGCGCCCAGTGGTCGCGCGCCGAGGTGGCCAGGTAGAGCGTGCGTCCGTCGCGGCTCCACGCGGCGAACTCGCGCTTCGGGCGCGCGGCGGTATCGGCCTCGAACGGATAGACGAGGGACATCGAGTCGGTGCGCGCGTCGAGCAGGTGCCAGCCGTCCTGCGCGCTCAGGAGCAGCGCGTTGCCGTCGGGGCGCCAGGCGACGATGGAGAAACTCAGCTTCGTCGTGTCGCCCTTGGCCACCGGCTTGCGGTATCGCCTGGTCACGTCGCGCGCGCTGTCGGCGTCGAGGCGGCGCACGTACACGTCGCCCTTCTCGGCGTACGCGAACGCGGTCGCAGCCTCGTTCCACTGGACGGCGATCCGGCGCTCGACGGGCTTCATGAGCGTATCCGGATGGGCGCGGGGGGCGAGGGCGAGCCGGTACACGCCGTAATCGGTGCCGTCGCGATTGTCGTACGACGTCTTCTTCGGCACGACGTCGGTATACACCAGGTACGAACCGTCCGCCGAGAAGTGCGCGTCGCGCAGGTTCGTCTCCGGAAGGATCTCGCGCACGGCGCCGTCCGCGACGGTGACGAGGGCGGGAATCTGCCGGTCGCCGATGTTGCGCACGCTGTCCCAGGCGAGGAAGGGTTCCTTCGCGTCCTGCACGACGATCGGGCCGTCGGTCATGTGCAGGAACGCCGCCCGCGCGCCCTCGGCCCAGCCGTCTGGGCGCAGGGTGACGAGCAGCGACCTGCCGTCGGGCGCCCATTCGAGCGGCGAGTTCGACGCCACCGCCTTGCTGGTGCGCAGCGTGACCTGCCGCGTGCGGTTGGCGTCGACGTCGTGGACGTAGAGCGCGTAGTCGTCGCCGCGGCGGATGAAGAAGGCGAGCCGGCTCCCGTCCTTCGAAAAGGTGGCGCCGCGCTCGTCCACCTTCGTGGCGAAGAGGTGGCGCGTGGTTCGCGTGGCGGCGTCGAGCAGCTCGAACCGGCCGGGCGCGGGCGCCACGTAGGTGGGGTCGCCGAAGCGGGCGTGGTCGACGCCCAGTCCGTCCCGGCGCTCGCGGACGTCGAGCGCCACCCAGCGGCCGTCGTGCGTGACGTCGTCGATGCGCACCGTGTTGACGCTCAGTGCGTCGTCGATGGTGAACGGGCGCCCCTGCACCTGCTGCGCATGCGCGGGGAGCGCAAGGACGGCGAGGGCGAAGAGCGAGCCGGCGAGCGTGCCGGGACGAGGGTGGGAGAGGCGGGGGCGCGGCGGCATGGCGGGGATTCCGGCGGATGGATGGGGAACGGAGCAGGGGAGAGTATGCGGGGCGGGCGGCCGGGCGGCAACCGAACCAACCCCTCGGCGATGATGGAACGGTACTTGCGAGCGATCAGCCGGTCACCGACGAAATCGAAATCGTAAAGATCGCCGGTTTCGGAATACGCGGGACCCCGCGGATCGTCATAGTGGGTGCCGTTGCTCCGGCCCAGTTTCGGGAGGCGTCATTTCGACCAGGGTTCCGGTCCGTGTGTACTGGACCACGCGCATTGCGTACGTGGGCGTCGTGGCGCTCGCCACGCTCACGAACCTGCACCTGTCCGGCGACATGTCCGCGGCGGTGTACCGGCTCGCGCGGTCGATCGATCCGAGCGTCGGCTGGAGCGATGCCGTCGACGGGATCCGCAACGTCGCGCTCTTCGCGGGACTGGGCGCGGTGTGGGTGGCGACGGCGATGTCCGGCCTGCTCCGCGTCGAAGTGAAGAAGGCGGTGCTCGTGGGATTCGCATTGAGCGCGATCGTCGAAGGCACGCAGGTGTTCTCGCCCAGCCGCACGGCGAGCATCCTGGACCTGATGACGAACACCGTCGGCGCGTTCATCGGCGCCTTCGCCGTGGCCGGGCTGATCGCCGACGCCGCGCGCGCCCGCGGTGAGAAGTCGTACGTCGGCGTGCCGGCGCTCATGCTCTCGGGGGCGTACGTGCTGGCGACGCTGTGCGAGGCGATGACCCCGCTGTTCAGCGCCGATCAGGTGCCCGACATTCCGGGCGGTCCGATCGCCTGGTGGCACGAGGCCATGCGTGCATCGCTCCCGCTGTCGATCTCGCACATCACGTTCAGTGACATCTTGCTCTTCGTGCCGGCGGGCTTCCTGGTCGTGATGATGCTCGCCGAGCGGGGACTGGCGGCGCGGTGGGTGCGCGTGGCGGCGATCGGTTCGGCGTTGATGTTCCTGGTCGAGATCCTGCACGGGCTGATCCGGCTGCACATCTGGTGGGAGGCCGCGGTGTGGCACGCCGCGGCGTGGAGTTTCGGCGCGTGGGCGGCGCACCGGTGGCTGGCGGCGATGTCGCGGGAGCTGCGCGGCGCCGAGCGGGCGCGGTTCGCGATCGTGGCGTACGCGATGATTCTGTTCTGCTGGGGGTGGCGTCCGTTCCTGCCCGAGACCCACGGGTCGCTGATTGCAGCGCAGTTCAGCATGGACCACTTCGTGCCCCTTCGCGCGCTGGCCATTCGGATGGACGTCTTCAGCGCCCTGCACGTCGCGCAGCAGTTCTTCCTCTACTTCCCCCTGGGCGCGCTGCTCGCCGTCTGGCCGCTCCGGTTCCGCGGCGCGTGGTCGCACCTCTGGTCCGGCGTCTGGCTGGCGGCGGCGATCGAGCTGGGGCACGTCGTCGTGGAAGGCCGCTTCTTCGACATCACCAACTTCATGATTGCCTGCGCCGGACTGGGCATGGGGTGGCTGCTCGTGCGCCGCGTGGGATTCCGGCCGTACGGACAAGCGCTGCCGCCCGCCCCCGCGAGCGCCAAACGCTGACGGCAGAGGCGCCCGTTGACGGCGGGCTCCGGACGCACGAAGGTTCAGCGGCCCGAGCCATCGCTCCACCAGGCCTCTGCCGGAGTCCCCGCCCGATGCATCCCGCCCGACTCATCCGTAGGTCCCCTCTGCGCCTGGCGGCCGGCCTTGCCGCGGCGGCGGTTGCGGCCACGACTCCCGCCTCCGCCGCCGCGCAGTCGCACCCGTCAAAGTACCTCTTCGTGTGGACGGGCGACGGGGCGCGGAAGGTGAGCGACTTCCTCGCCGTGCTCGACGGCGATCCGTCGTCGAAGACCTACGGACACGTGCTCGCCTCGGTGGCCGTGGGGCGGACGGCCACCATGCCGCACCACACGGAATACACGATGCCCGCCGACGGGATGCTCCTGGCCAACGGATGGGCGGCGGGCACGACGTTCCTGTTCGACCTGCGCGACCCGCGGCACCCGAAGCTCGCCGCCGAGTTCGGCTCGGTGGGGGGATACTCGTTCCCGCATACGTTCACCCGTCTGCCGAACGGCCATCTGCTCGCCACCTTCCAGAGCCACGGCGCGGCCTACCGCCCGCCCGGCGGCCTCGTGGAGCTGGACGAGCGTGGCCACCTGATCCGGAGCGCGAGCGCCATGGGGCCGGGCATGGACACGCTGCACGCCTGGCCGTACAGCGTGATCGCGGACCCCGCGCACGACCGCGCGCTGAGCACGAGCACGCCGATGGAGCTTCCCAAGTGGCAGCCCGGCCCGCCGGGCACCTGGCGGTGGGGCTACGTGGACAGCATCGTCACCAACCAGGTGCAGCTCTGGCGGCTGTCGGATCTCGCGCTGCTGAAGACGATCACGCTCCCCCGGGCGCCGCACGGCAACTACGACTGGTATCCGGCCGAGCCCGTGGTGCTCCCCGACGGCTCGTACTACGTCAGCACTTTCTCCTGCGGGATCTACCACATCACCGACGTCACGGCGCCCGATCCCCACGTCGCATTCGTTTACTCCCTTCCCGGCGGCGCGACCCCGGCCACGAGCTGCGCGGTACCGGTGGTCGTCGGCCACTTCTGGATCGAGCCGGTGCCGGTGCTCCCCGGGCTGATCGCCCTGGACATCAGCAATCCTGCAAAGCCGGTCGAAGCGTCGCGTCTCGTGCTCGACCGGCGGTTCGTGTGGCCGCACTGGGCCTCGGCCGACCCGAACGCCGGCCGGCTGGTCCTCACCGGCAGCGACCAGGGATACGTGCTGGTGGTGAACGTGGACCCGAAGACGGGCGCACTCTCCCTCGACCGCAACTTCCGCGACGAGCGCACCGGCGCGGTGGGCGTGAGTCTCGACGGGCGCACCTGGCCGCAGGGATTCATCGCCCATGCGTTCGTACACGGTACGGTGTTCGGCCCGCGGTAGGCGGGCGGGGGTGCTCCCATGACGCGATTCGCGATCGTCATCGTCGTCGCGCTCGCTTCGCCGGCGCTGAGCTCGGCGCAGCAGGCCACGGTCGTCCACGACGTCAACCTCCGTCCCACGCCCTCCACGGCGCATCCGCCCCGGGAATTGCTGCGCCCGCCGCAGGAGCTGACCCTGCTCGAGCCCTCGCCGACGTCGGGCTATTACGATGTCCGCGCCGCGGACGACCAGGTCGGCTGGGTGTGGGGCCGGGACATCGCGATCGAGCGCGTGCCCGCGGCGGGGACCAACCCGGCGGGGCCGCCGCTGCCGCCGGCGGGCAGCTACGTCGCGGACAAGGCCTCGTGCCCGGCGGTGGGGGAGCATGCGGTGCACGGCGCGCTGGCGCCGTATGCCGACACGAGCGACGCCGGCCTGCGCAACATGGCGAAGCGGCACATTCCCGTGGGTGCGGCGCCGGCGACACTCACCATCGCGTCGTTCCGCACGCTGCAGCACGACGTGGACACGAAATTCGCCGACGCGCACCATACGAAGACCACCTTTCATCCCACCCGGGACGGGTTGACCGCGCTGCCGGTGGACGGCGACACGCTGAGCGAGGGGCGCCTCGTGGAGATCGCGGCGTACCTCGACGCCGTGCACCCGCAGGGCAACGAATCGGTGAACTGCGCCGGCACCGACGGCGACGACATCCATCTCAACGTCGGGCCGAAGGGCGGCACCGAGTGGCAGGGCGTCGTGGTGGAGATGATCCCGCAGCTCCAGCGGCCGGCGGGATGGGACGCCGCCACGCTCGCGCGCGTGGAGCATGCGAAGCTGGAGGTGCTCGTGCTCGGCGGCCTCACGTACGACAACGAGCACCTCGTGAACGATGACTCCACGCACCCCAACGGCACGCAGCCCAAGCGGGTGTCGCTCTGGGAGATCCACCCGGTGACGGGATTCTACGTGTGCGCGGCGGGCACGTGCGATCCCGCGAAGCCGTCCGAGTGGACGACGCTGTCGGCGTGGGCCGCGTCGCACTAGCGGCGGCGCCGGCGCTGGCGTCCGCGCCTCCGCACCGGCTATCATCCCTCACGTTCCCGAACGCGTGCCTGCGGCACGCGAGGACCATCCACATGCCATTGCACGTTCGCCGATTCCACGCCGGCCACTCCGTCCGCGCCGTCGTCCTTCCCTTGCTGATCGGCGCCCCGGCGCCGCTCCTCGCGCAGGGCATCGTCTCGCCGCGCCCCGCGGCGGCGCAGCAGGCCGACCACGACGGGCGTACGCTGCTCCCGATGAAGGTCGCGCGCAGCATCGCCTTCCGGTCCATCGGCCCCGCGGTGAGCGGCGGACGCGTGTCGGCCGTGGCGGGCGTGTCCGGCCAGAGCGACACCTACTACGTGGGCACCGCCGACGGCGGCATCTTCCGCACGACGAACGGCGGCATCACGTGGACCGCCGAGTTCCAGCACCAGCACGCGCTGTCGATCGGCGCCCTGGCCGTGGATCCGGTGAACCCGGAAGTCGTGTGGGCGGGCACCGGCGAGGGAAACGTGCGCAACAACGTCTCGTTCGGCGACGGCGTGTTCCGAAGCACCGACGGCGGTGCGCACTGGACGTCCATGGGCCTCGCGAACACGCGGCAGATCCCGCGCATCGTCATCGATCCGAACGATCCCAACACGGTGTTCGTGGCGGCGATGGGCAATCCGTGGAAGGACGATCCGGAGCGCGGCGTCTTCCGCACGCAGGACGGGGGGAAGACCTGGACCAAGGTTCTCTACATCTCGCCCGCCGTCGGCGCGTCGGACATCGCGATCGATCCGGTGAATCCGGAAGTGCTCTACGCGTCCACGTACGAGTTCCGCCGCACGCCCTGGAGCTTCTCCGACGGCGGCCCCGAGGACGCGATCTACAAGTCGATCGACGGCGGCACCACGTGGACGCGGCTCGTGGGGCACGGACTCCCCACCACGCCGATCAGCCGCGTGGGACTCGCCATCGCGCCGAGCCAGCACGATCGCGTGTACGCGGCCATCGGGTCGTCGGAAGGGTCGGTCTGGCGCTCCGACGACGCCGGCGAGCACTGGCAGATGGTGAGCGACGACCAGGAGGCCAACGTCCGCTCCTTCTACTTCTCGCACGTCGCGGTCGATCCGACGAATCCGGAGCACGTGTTCACGCTTTCCATGTTCCTCATGGACTCGCACGACGGCGGCAAGCACTTCACGCCCATCGCCACGCAGAATCACGTGGACAACCACGCGATCTGGATCGACCCGTCGGGCTCGGGGCGCATCATCGAAGGGAACGACGGCGGCGTGATCCTGTCGCGCGACGACGGCGCGCACTGGCAGTTTCTGGACAACATCGCCATCGGGCAGTTCTACCACGTGACGGCGGACGACGAATTTCCGTACCTCGTGTGTGGCGGGCTGCAGGACAACAGCTCCTGGTGCGGGCCCGGCTGGACGCAGAACCCGTCGGGCATTCCCAACCGCGACTGGTTTGCGATGAATGGCGGCGACGGGATCTACGCCGTTCCCGCGCCCGATAATCCGAACCTGATCTACAACAGCACGCAGAACGGCTTCCTGATGACGTACGACCGCACGACGCGCCAGATCCACGACATGGAGCCGTATCCCTTCGACTTCGGCGGGGAGGGGGTGGCGAACGTGAAGTACCGGCAGGACTGGCAGGCGGGATTCGCCGTGTCGCCGCAGAACCCGGCGGTGCTCTACGCGGGGGCGAACGTGGTGTTCAGGAGCAGCGACCGCGGCCGCACGTGGACGCCGATCAGTCCCGACCTCACGCTCGACGACAAGAGCAAGCAGCAGTCGTCGGGCGGCCCGGTGATGAAGGACAACTCGGGCGCGGAAGTCTACGACGCCATTCTGATCGTGGCGCCGTCGGCACACGATTCGAACACGATCTGGGTGGGCACCGACGACGGCCTCGTGCAGATCACGCGCGACGGCGGCCGGCACTGGACGAACGTCACGAGCCGCATTCCCGGCCTGCCGGCGTGGGGGCGCATCGAATCGATCAAGCTCGGCGCCCCGGGGCACGCCGTGATCGCCGCCGACCGGCACTTCCTTGGCGACTTCAGTCCGTACGTCTACGTCACCGACGACTACGGACAGAGCTGGCGCTCGATTGCCGGTGACCTGCCGAACGACGTGTACACGCGCAGCGCGATGCAGGACCCGCACGATCCGCACATGTACTACGCGGGCCTCGAAAACGGACTCTACACCACGTGGGACGACGGCGCGCACTGGTACCTGATGGGACTCGGGCTGCCGAACGTCTCGGTGTACGACCTGTACATGCAGCCGCAAACGAACGACCTGGTCGTCGGCACGCATGGGCGGTCGGTGTGGGTGTTCGACGACATGACCCCGTTCGAGCAGTACACGCCCGCGGTCGCGAGGCAGCCGCTGCACCTGTTCCCGATCCGGAACCCGCAGCGCTTCTGGAAGTGGTCCGAGACGGAAGAGCTGGGCGACGGTGCCTTCTATGGAGAGAATCCGCAGTTCGGCGCCATGATCACGTACTCCCTGGGCGACTCGGCGGCCACGCCGGGCAAGCTCATAATCACCGACGCGGCGGGACGCGTGGTGCGCACGATGGACGGCCTGCGCGAGCTGGGCCCCAACGAATCGGCGCCCGACGAGACCGCGCCGACGGGGGAGGCCACGCCGCCGCTGCCCAAGCCGGACACCACCACGCCGGCGGGCGCGCCCTGGGTGCCGACGAACGCGGGGATGCACCGCATCTCCTGGGACCTCCGCGCCGACGGCCCGGTGCGCTGGAACGGGACGAAGGACTTCAACAAGGGGCCGCAGAGCGGGGCGGTCGTACCGCCCGGCGTCTACACGGCCACGCTCACCGTGAACGGCCATACGGAATCGCAGAAGTTCGAGGTGGTCAACGATCCGCGCTCGCACGCGGCCCCGGCGGCGATGGAGGCGCAATACGCGTTCACCGGCGCGCTGATGCGCTGGTACTCGCAGCTCGACGCGGCGCTCAACCGGCTCGACGCCATGCGCGCGCAGGCGCAGGCGCTCGACGGCGCGGTGAAGGGCACGCCGAACGCCGAGGCGGCGACGGCGGCGGTGGCGAAGCTCGACGCGGCGATCGCCGCCGTGCAGGCGAAGATCACGAGCAATCCGCAGGCCATCGAGTCCACGGTGCGCTACCCGGACATGATCCGCGAGCACCTGCAGCTGCTGCTGGGCGGCGTGGAGGGGAGCGACCAGGCGCCGACGGCGGCGCAGCAGGAACAGAAGATGGTGCTCGAGCCCGAGTACCGCGGCGCGCTCGCGGCGTTCAATCAACTGCTCGCCGGCGAGCTTGCCGCGTTCAACCGCGCGATGGCGCAGCGGGGACTCACCGGCGTGGTGGCCGGGGAGCCGCTGCAGCCGTGACGAACCGGCGCGGTCCGTGACATATTGGGCGGCATGACCAATCGCCGTACCTTCGTGCAACGCAGCGCCGCCGCCATGATCGCGGCGGCGCTGCCGCTTCCGCCCTTCGTCCGCGAGCGGCGCGCCGGCGCGCGATTCGTGAACCTGCTGCGCGCCCCCGACCGAGTGGTGGTCGAGACCGCGTCGGGCGTGGAACGGCTCCGCGCCGCCGGGGACGGCGAACGGTGGGAGGGCACGGCCGCCGCCGTCCGGCTGGCGCACGTCGCGGGCGCGACGCGCGTGGAGCTGTCGGCGCCGTCGACGGGCGTGTCGCGCGTCGGACTGCGCTGGAACGCGCGCCTGGACTCCACGCGTCTCATCCTCGGCGACGCGTGGGAACGCGGGTACGGCGACCTGGAGTGGCGCGGCTTCGCCCCCGACCGCGTGCTGCCCTGGTACGTGCTCGCCTTCGACGGCGCGCGCACCGATGCCTACGGCGTGCGCACCGGCGCCAATGCGTTCTGCTTCTGGCGGACCGATCCGGCCGGCATCACCTGCTGGGCCGACGTGCGCAGCGGCGGCGTGCCGGTGCAGCTCGGCGCGCGCGTCCTCGACGTGTGCGAGATCGTGAGCCGCGCCGGTGCGGAGGGGGAGTCGCCCTTTGCTGCGCTGCGCGAGTTCTGCCGCGAGATGTGCGCCGATCCGCCGCTTCCCGCGCTCCCGGTATACGGCAGCAACGACTGGTACTACGCGTACGGGAACAACAGCGCCGCCACGATGCGCGCCGACGCCGAGCACATCGTGGAGCTCTCGCCCACGGGCGAGAACCGCCCGTATGTGGTGATCGACGACGGCTGGCAGCCGGGGCGCGGCGCGGACAAGCAAGGCGCCGGCCACTGGGACCGCGGCAACGAGAAGTTTCCCGACCTTCCGGGGCTGGTCGCCGACGTGAAGCGGATCGGGGGGCGGGCGGGCGTGTGGATCCGTCCGCTGCAGGCGCCCGACGATGCCCCCGAAGACTGGCGGCTGCCGCGCGCGCACGGCGCGCTCGATCCCACGGTGGCCGGCGTGCGCGAGAAAATCGCCGCCGACATGGCACGGCTCGCGGCATGGGGCTTCGAGCTGATCAAGCACGACTACTCGACGTGGGACGTGTTCGGCCGCTGGGGGCGGCAGATGGGTTCGGCGCTGACGAACGACGGCTGGACCTTTGCCGAAGGCCCGGTGCACACGAGCGCCGAGGTGATCAACAAGTTGTACGCGACGATCCGGAAGGGCGCAGGCGGCGCGGCGGTCATCGGGTGCAACACGGTGAGCCATCTCTCGGCGGGGCGGTTCGAGATGTGCCGCATCGGCGACGACACGAGCGGCACCGAGTGGGCGCGCACGCGGAAGATGGGCGTGAACTCCCTCGCCTTCCGGGGGGCGCAGAGCGGCGTGTTCTACGTCGCCGACCCGGATTGTGCGGGTATCACCACCCACGTGCCGTGGGCGCGCACGCGCGAATGGCTCGATCTCGTATCGCGCAGTGGCACGATGTGCTTCGTGTCGCTCGCCCCCGATGCGGTGGTCGCCGAGCAGAAGCGCGTGCTGCGCGACGCGCTCGCCCGTGCGTCGGTGCCGCAGGAGGTGGCGGAGCCGCTCGACTGGCAGGAGACGACGGTGCCCGAGCGGTGGCGGTTCGCCGGCGAGGAGCGCCGCTACGACTGGGCGTTCGGCGGGCTGGAGGCGCCGTAGGGACGGCGCCGGCTCGTCCAACTTCCGGCCCCGCCCGTGCCCCGCGCGATCCCCGATTGCGCGGGGCGCTTTGCGCCCTCCAACGGCGAATCAGCCGGCTCGATGATCATCGGTCCGTCCCTTCGACGCCCCTCCCACTAACGGCCTTCCGCATCGGCGGGGGGGCGCATCACGTCGGATGGGGAGGGACGATGAACGAAAGTC
>DASVWS010000133.1:0-3705 GCA_036393095.1 Gemmatimonadaceae bacterium
CCAGGCGGTGCGCGGCGGCCACGCGGGCCACGGCGCCGCACACCACGGGAAGCGCATGCGTGTGCCGGTGCGAGTCGATGTGGGAAACGCGAATCCCCGCGTCCCCCAGCGCCGCGAGCTGGGCCTCGCACTCGGCGGCCACCTCCCCCATCCGCACGCGGCCGAGCAGGGCGCGGCGGGCCAGCGCGGCGAGCGACAGGAACGCGCCGTCGCGCCCGGTGAGCGACGGCGCGGGCGTGAGCGGCGCGCCGACGAGGAGATTGACGTGCAGTCCGACGTCGAGCGACGGCGTAGCCAGGGCCCGGCGGACGCCGTCGTCCCAGCCGGGGCAGCGCACCATCATCGAGGTGGAAGTCACCACGCCGGCAGCGTGGGCGCGGAGGATGCCGTCGGTGACGGCGGGAGAGAGCGCGAAGTCGTCGGCGTTGACGATCAGCCGCCGGGGCGGTGATCCGGCGGACGGTTCAGGCGTAGCGACCACGCCAGTCGTTCAGCTTCACGCGCACCAGATCGCCCGCCATGGTGAAGCCCGCCTTCACGAAGCTCACCGTGCTCGGCTCGTTCTCGTAGCGGAAGTCCACGGCCGTCTGGTGGACGGTAAGCCCGTGCTTCTGCGCCACGTACAGGGCCTCGACGTCGAATCCGAAGCGCGGAACGGCGAGTCGCGGGAACACGAGCTCGGCGGCGCGCGCCGTGAACCCCTTGAGCCCCGCCTGCGTGTCGCGCACGTCCCGGAGCATCAGCCGCCGCACCATGAGATTGAAGGTGCGGCTCAGGAGATGGCGCGTGTAGAGGTAGTGGAAGAACTCGGGGCTCATCGTGTAGCGCGATTCGGGGAGCACGCGGCAGGCGATCGCGACATCGGCGCCGCCGTCGAGCGTGCACAGGATCCGGTTGATCTGGTCGGGCGGGAAGGCGAGGTCGGCGTCGGTGAAGACCCGGTACCGGCCGTGCGCGGCGAGCATGCCCCGCCCGACGCTGAAGCCCTTGCCGCGGTTCGGATCGTTGCGAACGAGCAGCACGGCGGGCTTGTCGGCGGCGAATTCGCGAAGCACGCGGGCGGCGGGCTCGGCGCTGCCGTCGTCCACCAGGACGAGCTCGGAGGCGTAGGGCTGGGCGACCAGGAATTGCTCCACCGCAGCGAGATTGGCGCGCAGGCGCCGCACCCCGTTGTAGACGGGAATCACCACCGAGAGATGGGGGGTGGCTCCCCCGCGGTCGTGCATGGTGATGAATTATTAGTAGGATCTTTTCGCGCGGGGAGCGGGAGTATCACAAAGATCGCCGACTGTCTGCGGGGGGCCGAAGCCGGTAGATTAGCCGCGCCACCCCACCCTCGAACGACCGGTCAGCGCCATGGGCCTGCCCATCGACCGCAACGCACTGAGCGCACGGACGCCCCCGCGTGCCGGGCCGGCCGTGAAGCCGACGCCCATCGCCTTGCAGGAGATCGCGGCGACGTCGGTGCGGCGGCACATGCTGCGCGACCTGCGCCGGGTGGCGACGCTGCTGGCCGCCGACGCGTCGACACTCGTGCTGCTCCGCGCGCTGCTGCACGCGGCGCGGGACGAGGGCGCGTTCGGCGCCTGGGCGGCGCGGGTGCTGGGATCCCTGGTACCGCAGGGCACGGTGCCGATGGCGCAGCTCTGGCCGGCCAGCGTGCTGGCGCTGATGGTGCTGGGCGCGTACGGCGCCGGCGACCGGCGCCGCGCCGCGTCGCGGCTCGTGGCCGGTGCGTTCATCGCCGTGGCGCCGATCCTCTGGCATCCGATCTGGACGTCGTTCTCGTGGACGGTGCTCGGCGCGTACTTCCTGTGCGCGGGCACGGGCGCGCTGGCGTTCGTGGCGGAGCGGTGGCTGGTGGACGCCGGCGTGCGCGCAGCGCGTCGGCGCGCCGGCAACCGGCAGCGCACGCTGGTGGTGGGGCCCGCCGAGTCGGCGCGGCGCACGGTCCATTACGGCACGGTGACGCGCGAGCTGGGGCTCTCGGTGGCGGGGTTCATCGACACGAACGACGCGCCCGCAGCCGACGCGCTCGGCGGCATGGACAGGATCGCAACGGCGATCCACGAGCACCGGATCGAGACGATCGTGCTCAACGGGGAAATCGATCCCGAGCGGCTGCGGACGGTGCTCGACGTGGGGAGGAGCGCGGGGTGCCGAGTGCTGTCGGTGCCGCGCAGCGCGTCGGGCGGGATCGTGGTGCCGGAGCTGGTGTCGTACCGCGGGGTGCCGCTCATCCAGCTCACCAACCCGGCGCTCACGGGGCACCAGCTCGCGGTCAAGCGCATGGTGGACATCGTGGCGGCGGGCGCGGGACTGCTGCTGCTGTCGCCGCTGGGCCTGGTCATCGGCGCGCTGGTGAAGCTCGAGTCGCCGGGGCCGGCGCTCTTCCGGCAGCGGCGCGTGGGATACGGCGGCCGCGAGTTTCGCATTTTCAAATTCCGCAGCATGGTCGCGGGCGCCGAGGAGCAGCAGGAGGACCTGATCGACCTCTCGGCGTATCGCGACCGGCGATTGTTCAAGATCAGGGACGATCCGCGGGTGACCCGCCTGGGGCGGTTCCTGCGGCGGTCGAGCCTGGACGAGCTGCCGCAGCTCATCAACGTGCTGCGCGGGGAGATGTCGCTGGTGGGGCCGCGCCCGCCGCTGCCGGGGGAGGTGGCGCTCTACCTGGAGCACCACTACGCGCGGTTCGCGATGAAGCCGGGAATCACCGGCCCGTGGCAGGTGGGCGGGCGGAACCAGATCACCGACTTCGACGAAATCCTGCTGTTGGAGCAGGGCTACATGCGCGGGTGGAACATCTTCCGCGACGTTGAGATTCTCGTGCGCACGATCCCCGCGGTGCTGCGCATGGACGGCGCGTACTGAGCGGCGTCAGCCGCGCGCGGAGCGCGCGCCGAAGCGCAGCAGCAGGGGGACGAGGCGCAGGGCGCGCAGGTAGCGCGGCACGAAGCGGCGCGGCGACCAGAGGCAGCGGAGCAGCCATCCGAGCATGAGGCGGTCGGCCCACGCGGGGATGCGCGCCTGCCGGCCGGTGACGAAGGCCAGCGCAGCGCCGGTGCAGACGATGGCTGGGCGGAACTCCAGCGCGTCGCGGAGCGCGAGGCCGAGCCGCTCCTGCACGCCGCCGCCGATGCAGAGCACGACGAAGGCCGGGCGCGGATCGCGGCGGTTCAGGGCGCTCGCGAGCGCCGGATCGGAAATGGGGCCGGCGCCGTAGCGCGGCGCCACGTACACGTCGTCGCGCGTGGTGGGAACGCCGTGGGCGTTGAGCCAGGCGAGGGCGGCGTCGGCTTCGGGCTCAGAGGGCATGACCCAGAACACGCGGTGCGGCTGCCGGAAGCCGGGATGCGCGAGCAGGGCGCGCATGAATCGCAGCCCCGAGATGCGGTGGACACGTTCGCCCGTGCGCAGGCGCCAGAGCAGCGCCATGGCGCCGCTGTCGGCGATGGCGACGTCGCTGTGTTCGAGCGCGTGGCGATAGGCGTCGTCGCGGTCCAGCTCGGCGAGCCCCGGTCCGGCGGGGGCGACGAACAGCCCGCCCTGCGCGGTGAGCGCGAGCAGCCGGTCGACGGACCCGGTGAAGAAGCGGACGCCGAGGATGCGGGTGAAGTCCGGGTCGGAGGCGGGAGGGGGGTGAGCAGGCATGTCGCGACGTTCGGGATTTGCGGCCAGATTCCGCACATGGAGAAGAACGCG
>DASVWS010000134.1:0-2634 GCA_036393095.1 Gemmatimonadaceae bacterium
GCATCCGCAGTCGGGGCGCCGAGCTGACCGCGGTAACCGCGCTCGACGCCGTGGTGACGCTCCTCCTGTTCACGCACCCACTCACCCTGCGGAGCGGGCCGCCGCTCGGCTGGATCGTCTTTCCGCTCATCGCGTTCGCAGCGATCCGACTCGGGCCGGTTGGCGCCGCGGTCACATCCGCGGTCTACGGACTGATCAGCGTCTGGGGCACGGTGAACGGACGCGGCCCGTTTGCGTCGCTGGCCGGGGGCACGGCCGACCGCGTGCTGTGGCTGAACCTGTTTCTCGAATTCACGATCTTCGCCGCCCTCGTGCTGGCGGCCGCGGACAGTGAGTACAAGCAGGCGGTGGCCGTGGTGAGAGAAAGCGAGGAGAAGTACCGCAGCATCTTCGAGAATGCACTCGACGCCATCTTTCGTACGACGCCCGACGGCCGGTACGCCGAGGCAAATCCGGCGACCGCCCGGATGCTCGGATACGAATCGCCCGAACATCTGCTGCGCGAGGTCAGCGACGTCACGCAGCTTTACGCCAATCCCGAGCAACGCAGCGACATCCTCGCCCGGCTGCGGACCGACGGCCAGATCCCGGCGATCGAGGTCGAGGTCCGGCGGCGGGACGGCTCGACCATCTGGCTGGCCATGAGCCTGCAGGTCGTGCGGGACCAGGACGGGGTCGTGCGGTACGTCGAAGGCGTGGCCGAGGACATCACCGAACGCCGCGCCGCCAAGGAGGCCTCCGATCATCTGCAGCGCCAGCTCTTCCAGGCCCAGAAGATGGAGTCGCTCGGCACGCTGGCCGGCGGCATCGCGCACGACTTCAACAACATCCTGGCCGCAATCGTCGGGATGATCGACGTGGCGGCACTCGCGCTTCCGAAAGGCCACCGGGCGCGCCGCTACATCGACGACGCCATGCGCGCGTCGGAACGCGCCGGTGAGCTGGTCGATCGCGTGCTGACGTTCAGCCAGCAGCATGCCGAAGAGCCGCGACTCGAGGACCTCGTGGTGATCGCGGATGAGGCGGCCCGGCTGATGCGGGCGGCGCTGCCTGCGGGGATCCGAATCGAGACGTCGTTCGCCGCCGGCATTCCTGCGGTTCTGGCGAATGCCACGCAGATTCGCCAGGTGCTCGTGAACCTGATGACGAATGCGGGTCAGGCCATGCACGAGGCCGGGGGCGTGCTGACGCTCTCACTGGACGTCGTCGTGCCGGATGAAGAGCTCCGCCGCGATGCGCCGCGTCTTCGCGAAGATCCGTACGTGCGAGTTACCGTTACCGATACCGGTCACGGAATGGATGACCGGACCATGGAGCGGATCTTCGAACCGTTCTTCACGACCAAGCGGCAGGGCGAGGGCACCGGACTCGGACTCGCGGTCGTGCACGGCATCGTCGAGCGGCACAACGGCGCCGTGACGGTGCAGAGCAGGGTCGGAATCGGTTCCACGTTCTGCGTGTATTTTCCGGCGCAGCACCGTGCGCCTGATGCCGCCCCGGCCGACGGCAACGAGGTACCCCGCGGGCGCGGCGAACGCATCCTCTTCGTGGACGATGAACCGATGCTGGCGCGGGCCGGACAGCTGTACCTGACGGAGCTCGGCTACCGGGCGCAGGAGTTCGAGAGTCCGCTCGAGGCCCTCGCCGCCTTCCGGGCCACACCCGGCGCGTTCGATGCCGTCGTCACCGATCTCCGGATGCCGGACGCATCCGGACTCGAGCTCGCCGACGAGATGCAGCTCCTCCGGCCGGACATACCGATCATCCTGGCCACCGGCTTTCGCGGAAGACTGGACGACGCGCTGCTGCGCGCCCACGGCATCCGAGCCACGCTCACCAAGCCGTACGCGGGCGCCCGGCTCGCTGAGGTGCTGCGCAAGGTGCTCGATGGCACGCCGTCCGCCGCTTCCTGAGCGAACGGGCGGAGACAGCATCCACGCTCACGGATTCGCCACGAGGTCGTCGAGGATCTGCAGGACCTGAGCCGCGTGGTCCGTCAGATCGAGCCAGGCGAGCGCCTCGGCCAGGTCGCGGACGATGCACAGCCCGTCATCGGGCACCTCGCGCAGCAGTTGATACATCCGTCCCAGTCCGAACGATACGTCGGAGCCGGCAATGAACACCCGCCGGGCGTTCGGCGCGTAGATAATCTGCCCGGCCATGCGCCGCACATCATCGCCGGAAAAATCGAATTCCGTGACGTCGCGGAAATCGGCAAGCTGGCGGAAATGAGGCCGGAAACCCGGATGGGCGCGCGTCACGGCCGGCATGACCAACAGTTCATCGGCGGTCAATACGCCCCAGGCCCGACCCACGACCAACGACAGATCCTGCGTGACCACCTGCTTCACGGGCATATCGCCTCTGAGCCAACGCGCCATCGCCAGTGCCGCAGCAATATAGTCCCCACTCCCACGGCACGCCCGGGGGGCGCGCTCGCGCCCGAGGCGGAGTAGGGCGTCGCGGGAACGAAGAACGCGCTGGTGAGAATGCAGAACCCCCGCCGGTGGCATCATCGCCTCCGGCGAGGGTTCCGGCCCGCTCGTGGATGTCACGCGGCGGTGTGGGCCACCCGGCGACATCCGGCGGACGCCTCCGCTTGGGGGATTCCCGTCCGTGCGCGCCTTGAGAGAA
>DASVWS010000135.1:0-32323 GCA_036393095.1 Gemmatimonadaceae bacterium
GAGTTGCCGCCGCTGCGGGGCCACGTGATCGAGGTGCGCGTGAACGCCGAGGATCCATCGCGGAACTTCCAGCCGTCGCCGGGGCGCATCGAGACGTTCCACCCGCCGGGGGGCCCCGGGGTGCGCCTCGACTCGCACGTCTACGCCGGATACACGGTGCCGCCGTTCTACGACTCCCTGCTCGGCAAGCTGATCTGCCAGGGGCGCGACCGGGGAGAGGCGCTCGACCGCATGCGCGTCGCGCTCGAAGGGTTCGTGATCGAGGGGGTGACGACGACGATTCCGTTCCTCGCCCGTGTCATGGACAATCCGCGATTCCGGGCCGGCGAGGTGGACACGAAGTTCCTCGAGCGCGAGAGCGATTTGATGAAGGAGCCCACGTAGGTGCGCGTCGACGTCTTCTTCACGGCGCGCGAAGTCGGGCCGGGAGACGTCGCGGGCCGGGTGGTCGCGGTGCTGGACGTGTTGCGGGCGTCGTCGTCGATCGTGGCCGCGCTGACGAATGGGGCCCGCGCCGTCGTGCCGGGCGAGAGCTCGGACGCCGTGCTCATGCGGGCCAAGGCGTTCGAGCGGAACGACGTGCGGATTGCGGGCGAGCGCCGCATGCGGAAGATCGAGGGCTTCGACCTCGGTAATTCGCCGGTGGAGTTCACGTCCGACGCCGTCGAGGGCCGGACCGTGCTGCTGACGACGACCAACGGCACCGGCGCCTTCGCGGCAACGCAGGGCGCGCGCGAGGTGCTCGTGGCCGCGTTCGTGAACTTCTCGGCGGTGCTCGCCGTGATGCGGGCCGCGCTGCGCAAGGGCACCGACCTCGCCTTCATCTGCGCCGGCCACGAGGGGCAGTTCTCGCTCGAAGACGCGGTGTGCGCGGGGCGGTTCGTCCACCACGCCACCCGCCGGCTCGCCGGCGTCCAGCTGAACGACGCCGCGCTCGCCGCGGTGCAGGTGCACCGGAAGTACGGGGACGACCTGTGGGGATTGTTCGAGACGTCGCGGCACGGCCAGGCGCTGGCGGAAGCCGGATTCGCCGCCGACCTCGTGGCCTGCGCCACCCTCGACACGTCGCCGGTGGTGCCGGTGTACCAGGACCGGCAGATCACCCGACGGGCCCCCGCGCGGGGCGGCTGACGGTGCGAGCGTCGCTCCGGCGCGAGCTGACCGCCATCGCGCTTCTGCTCCTCGCCGTCTTCCTCGCCGGGGCGCTGCTCGTGCTGGGGCTCGCGCAGCTGCGGTCCGGCGTGGATGTCCGGGCGAACGTCGGGTGGGTGGGGGCGCATCTGGCGCGGCCGCTGGTGGCGCTGCTCGGCTGGCCGGGGGCCGTGCTCGTTCCGCTCGTGCCGCTGGTGCACGCGCTGCGCGAATTCGGCCGGCTGCAATCCGAGACGGACCGCTCGTGGATGATCTTCCTGATCGGATTCGCGCTCGTACTGCCCGTGATGGTGGCGCTGGGGTCGGGGCTCCGAATGGGGGACGGGTATACGGCCGCCTCGGGCCTGTGGGGCGCCTTCGTCGCATCGTACTGGCGGGCGTGGTTCGGCGACCTCGGAGCGTGGATCGTGGTCGCGCTCGCCCTGTCGGGCCTGATGGCTGCGACGCTTGCCTGGAACCCGATCCGGGCGCTGGTCGGCGTGGGCCAGGGGCCGGGAACGGGGCGGGCGTCCAAGCGCAATTCCAACCTGGCCCTGTCGCTCGAGCCGCCGCCCGACGAGATGCCGGGGATCGAGCCTGAGCACGACGAGCCGGACCTCGGAGCCGCGGCGCCCGTGCCGGCGAGGAAGCGGGGCAAGCGGGCGGCGAAGGGCGAAGCGGCCGCGCGGCGCGACGAGGAGATCCGCGCCGAGATCGACGCGTCGGCGATTTCGCCGGAGTCGGCGCCGGCCGACGAGCTGCCGAGTCCGGAGCTGCTCACGCCGGCGCCGGCGCCGGCCGGCGACGGCGGCAAGCGCGAGCTCGACGAGATGGGGCTCAAGCTCATCGAGGCGCTGCGCACGTTCAAAGTCGACGGCGAGCTGGTGGGCCGGACCACCGGCCCCGTGGTGACGCAGTTCGAGATCGAACCGGCGCCGGGAGTGAAGGTGCGCCAGTTCGCAACCCTCGCCAACGACCTCGCCCTCGCGATGCGGGCGCAGAGCATCCGCATCGTGGCGCCGATTCCCGGCCGCGGCGCCGTGGGCGTGGAAGTGCCGAACCCCACGTCCGAGATCGTGGCGTTCCGCGAGCTGATCGAGTCGCGCGAGTTTCAGAACGCGCGGGCGGCGCTCCCCGTGGCGCTGGGCAAGGATCTCGAAGGGAAGCCGGTGATCGCCGATCTCGCGAAGATGCCGCACCTCCTGATCGCCGGCGCGACGGGGTCGGGAAAGTCGGTGTGCGTGAACACGATCATCACGAGCCTCGTGTACCGCCACACGCCGCGCACGCTGCGCCTGCTGATGGTCGATCCCAAGATGGTCGAGCTGTCGGTCTACAACACCCTGCCGCACCTGCGGCACAAGGTGGTGACCGACAACCGGGACGCGGCTTCGGTGCTGCACTGGGCCAAGCACGAGATGGAGGACCGGTACAAGCTGCTCGCGGCCAACGGTTGCCGGAACATCCAGGAGTTCAACAAGCGTCTGCAGGACGGGGCCCCGCTCAAGCGGCCGAAGCAGGAGGACGTCGCGTTCGAGAACCTCGACTATACGGGCGACGTGCTGCCGTACATCGTGATCGTGATCGACGAGATGGCGGACCTGATGATGACGGTGCAGGGCGAGGTCGAGGGGCCGATCGCCATGCTGGCGCAGAAGGCGCGCGCGATCGGAATTCACCTGCTGCTCGCGACGCAGCGTCCGAGCGTGAACGTCATCACCGGGCTGATCAAGGCGAATTTCCCGAGCCGGATCGCGTTCCGCGTCGCCTCGCAGGTGGACAGCCGGACGATCATCGACGGCGCGGGCGCCGAAGCGCTGCTCGGGAACGGGGACATGCTGTTCATCCCGCCGGGCAAGTCCGAGCCGGCGCGGCTGCAGGGGGCGTTCATCTCCAGCGAGGACACCGAGACGCTCATGCGGTGGTACGAGGCCCGGGCCGACGCGCGGCGGAAGGCACGGCTCGCGCAGGGCCTCGGCGCCGAGGAGGCGACCGAGGAGGACATCATCGCGGCGATCCGGGCCCGCGAGGCGGCCGAGGCGGGGCAGGACGAGGAGCCGGCGGCCGACGCCGGCGATCGCGACAAGCTGTTCCGCGAGGCGGCCGAAGCCGTGATCCACAACCAGGGCGCCTCCACCTCGCTGCTGCAGCGGCGGCTCGGCATCGGATACGGCCGCGCGGCGCGCATCATGGATCAGCTCGAGGCGGCCGGCGTCATCGGAAAGGCCGAGCCGGGATCGAGCCGGCCGCGCGACGTCCTGATGGGGCTCGAGGAGCTCGATCATCTCAGCGGGCCCCGCGCATGAAGGTGCGCTGGGCGGCGCTGGCGCTTCTCGCGGCCGTGGCGGCGGCGGGGCGCCCGGCGGCCGCGCAGGACACGACCCGTGCGACTCCGCCGGTCCCGGCGGATACGGACTCGCTGCCGCCGCGCGCGCTGCCCGTCAACGGCCTGCTCCTGCGCCCGCAGCACCTGAGCTACGAGATGCGCGTCATCTCGCCCGACAGCACGCAGGTGATCGGCACGCGCGATCTGGACATCGAGCACAGCACGTATGCCGCGTTTCCGGCGTGGCTCATCGCGGAAACGCGTATGGGAAGCGTGCCGTCCACCGATACACTCTATCTGTCGTACGTGGACCTGCGTCCGTTGCACTGGACGTCGGTGCTGGGCGATCAGTCGCGCATGGCCATCGAGTTCACGGCCGATTCGTTGTACGGCGGGACGAGCGGCCCGAGCGGTAACCAGAACATCGTACTCGCGCACGGGCGCGACCTCCTGGCTGGCGCCTCGATGACCGAGGTGGTGCTGCAGCTCATGCCGCACAGCGTCGGCCGCGTGGATTCGGTGTCGGTGCTCGAGGTGGACCTCGGCGCCAGCCGCATCGTGCCCGGGGTGATTTCGGTGGACGGGGAGCAGGACATCGACACGCCGCTGGGGCGGGAACACTGCTGGGTGGTCTCGCTCACCACGCCGGACGGGGTCGTCCGCTACTGGGTGTCGGAGTCCGATCCGGTCGTCGTCCAGACGCGCCAGGAGTTGCCGAACCAACCGGGCGTGGTGTTCGAGCAGGTGCTCGTCGCCGCGCAGTAGCCGCGCGCTTCCGATTCAACCGCGCGAGATCCGGTGATGGCGTTCGGCCGCCGGGGCGTACGTTGCCCCCATGTCAGCGGCGACGCAGGCATTCGGAGAACTCGGAGAGCGCATCGCGGAGCGGTGGCTGGCCCGGCAGGGCTGGCGCGTGGTGCACCGCCGATATCGGTTCGGGCATCGGGACATCGATCTCGTGGTCGAACGCGATGGGGTGGTGGCCTTCGTGGAAGTGAAGGCGAGGTCCGGCGAGCGGTTCGGCGATCCGGTCGAGGCGGTCAACTGGCGGAAACGCATCGACTTGGAACGCTCGGCGTTAAGTTGGATCTCACATCATGGCCGGTCCGACGAGTCGTACCGATTCGACGTCGTGGGGATTCTGATGCAAGGACGTCGAGTTCGGATTCGGCACGTGGAGAATGCGTTCAGCATTGGGTCGGTCCCTTGATTCCTCGAAGCGGCTTCGTATTTTCTTCGGGGTAACGTCAGGGGCGCCAGCCGGGTTACGATTAGCCCGCGTGGCCAGGGGTTCACGCTCAACCAAAGGACATGCCGATCATGGCCGTCTCCACGATGCAGGACGACAGGAAAAAGGCACTGAACCTGGCCATCGCGCAGATCGAAAAGAGCTGCGGCAAGGGTTCGATCATGCGGCTCGGCACGGACAGCCACGTCCGCGTCGAGGCGATTCCCACCGGCGCCATCAACCTCGATGCGGCGATCGGCGTGGGTGGCATCCCGCGCGGCCGCGTCACCGAGATCTACGGACCGGAATCCAGCGGCAAGACGACGCTCTGCCTGCACGTGGTGGCCAACGCGCAGCGCGCCGGTGGGGTGGCCGCATTCATCGACGCCGAGCATGCGCTCGACGTGGACTACGCCCGCAAGCTTGGCGTGGACGTCGAGGGATTGCTGATTTCGCAGCCGGACACCGGCGAGCAGGCGCTCGAGATCTGCGAGATCCTGGTGCGCTCGGGGGCCGTGGACGTGGTCGTCGTCGATTCGGTCGCGGCGCTCGTGCCCAAGGCGGAAATCGAAGGCGACATGGGCGATTCGCACGTGGGACTGCAGGCGCGGCTCATGAGCCAGGCGCTGCGCAAGCTCACCGGCGCCATCGCCCGGTCGCGGACCTCGGTGATCTTCATCAACCAGCTGCGCGAGAAGATCGGCGTGATGTTCGGCAATCCGGAGACGACGACCGGCGGCAAGGCGCTCAAGTTTTATGCCTCGCTGCGGCTCGACATCCGGCGCATCGGGGCGGTCAAGGAAAAGGACGAGGTGGTGGGATCGCACGTGCGCGTGAAGGTGGTCAAGAACAAGGTGGCGGCGCCGTTCCGCCAGGCCGAGTTCGACATCATGTACGCGGAAGGCATCAGCCACACGTCGCTGCTGGTGGACATCGGCGCCGAGGCGGGCATCATCGAGAAGTCCGGGGCCTGGTACAGCTACAAGGACCAGAAGATTGGCCAGGGGCGTGAGAACGCGAAGCTGTACCTCAAGGACAACCCGGCGATGATGGCCGAGATCGAGGAGAAGGTGAAGGCGGTGCTCGGCGTGACGCCGGCCGGATCCGGCGACGACGGGCAGGCGGAGGGCGCCGAGGAATAGGCGGCGCCGTCATCAACCGGCTCGGGATCGTGCCGGGGAGACGTAATCTGGAAGCGACGGGACCCGGAAACTCCCAACGCTACAGAGTGCGGCTCCCCGGCACCTTCATTTCGGAGGACGCATGCCGTTGATCACCGCGCTGGTCCCGCATCCCCGGCGCGCCGGCCGCGTGGACGTGGCCGTCGACGGACGGAGTGTGGGCGTCGTGCCAGTCGAGGCGGTGGCGACCCTCGGGCTTCGCGTGGGCGCGGAATTCGATGGGGTGCGTTCGGCGTTCGAGGCCGAATGCGCCCGGCTGGCCACGTGGGACCGGGCGACGGGGCTGCTCGCCGCGCGGGCGCGGTCGCGGCTGGAGCTGCGCCGTCTCCTGCTGCGGAAGGGAGAGCCCGCGGACGCCGTGGACCGGGTGCTCGATCGCCTGGAAGGGGCGGGGTATCTGGACGACGCGGAATTCGCCCGTCAGTTCGCGCGCACGAAGGCGCTGGGGAGCGGCATGTCGCGGCGCCGAGTGCAGCAGGAGCTCGCGCGCCGCGGCATCGACCGCGCCCTCGCGGACGCCGCGATCGCCGACGTGTTCGCGGAAGAGTCCGTGAACGAGATCGAGACGGTGGAGCGCCTGGCGCGCCGCAAGCTGCGCGCGCTGGCGCGGCTGGATGACGCCACGCGCCGGCGCCGGCTGTACGGGTTTCTCGCGCGGCGGGGGTTCGAGAGCGAGGAGATCCGGGAGGTGCTGAACCGCCTGGGCGAGGAGGAGTGGTAGCGCCCGGTTTCCCTCGGCAGCACGCGCGTTCGACGGACGGCGTCAGGCGGTGTTCGCACCCGCCGGGTGATATATTCCGCACGATATGCCGCGTCGAAAACTTCCCGCCCTTTCCGCCCCGGAAATCCGCGAGCGGTTCCTGGCCTATTTCGAGCGCCAGGGGCACGTGCGCCGTGCCAGTTCGTCGCTCGTTCCGGCGGACGATCCCACGCTCCTGTTCACGAATGCGGGGATGGTCCAGTTCAAGAAGGTGTTCCTCGGCATGGAGGAACCGCCCGACGGACGGCGGCGCGCGACCACCGCGCAGAAGTGCGTGCGGGCCGGCGGCAAGCACAACGACCTGGAGCAGGTGGGACACACGGCGCGGCATCACACGTTCTTCGAGATGCTCGGCAACTTCTCGTTCGGCGATTACTTCAAGGCCGACGCGATCCGCTTCGGGTGGGAGTTCGTGACCGGGCCGCGCGAAGCCGGCAATCTCGGGATCGATCCCGCGCACGTGCGGGTGTCGGTGTTCCGGGACGACGTCGAGGCGCGCCAGATCTGGAAGGACGTCGCCGGGCTCCCGGACTCGAGGATCTACGGCCTGAGCGAGAAGGACAACTTCTGGCAGATGGCCGATACGGGTCCCTGCGGCCCGTGCTCGGAGATCTACGTGGACCTGGCGCACCTCACCGGGGATTGGCGGTTCCCCGCCGGCGCGGCGGGAGAGTGGACGGAGCTGGATCGGTCCGAGTTCTCCACCGACGCGTTCGTCGAAGGGGCGGAGGCGGGCCGGTTCCTGGAGATCTGGAATCTCGTGTTCATGCAGTTCGACCGGCAGGTTGACGGGACGCTCGATCCGCTGCCGCGTCCGTCGGTCGATACCGGGGCGGGGCTGGAACGCATCGCCGCGGTGATGCAGGGGGTGACGAACAACTACCACACGGACCTCTTCGCGCCGCTCATCCGGGCGGTCGAGGATACGGTGGGGCTGCCGTACCGCGGGCGCACGGAGCACGCGCCCAGCTCGATGACGGTGCGCGGGCGCGACGTGATGGTGGACCCTGCCTCGTTCCGGGTCATCGCCGACCATGCGCGTGCGGTGGCATTCCTGCTGGCGGACGGCGTGTTCCCGTCGAACGAGGGCCGCGGCTACGTGCTGCGCCGCATCCTGCGGCGCGCCGTGCGGCACGCGTGGCTGTTGGGACGCCAGGAACCGACCCTCGTGCGCGTCGTGGAGGCCGTCATCGAAACGATGGGCGATGCGTACCCCGAGCTGCGAACGCGTTCGGCGCACCTGCTCAAGACCACCCGGGTGGAAGAGGAATCGTTCCTCGCGACCATCGAAGGCGGACTGGCGCGCTTCGAGCAGCTCGCGCCCGAACGCGGCACGAACCTCGGCGACGAGATCCGCGGGACGATCAGCGGCGACGACGCCTTCCGCCTCTACGATACGTTCGGGTTCCCGATCGACCTCACCGAGCTGATGGCGCGCGAGCGCGGCTACACGGTGGACATCGCCGGATTCAACGCGGCGCTGGACGCGCAGCGGAGCCGGTCGAAGGAGGAGCGCCGGTCGCGGAACATCGCGGTGCACGCCGACGCCCTCGGCGACCTCGCGGAATGGGACGCGGCGCCGGGCGCGCAGCCGGCGGACGTCACGTTCGTCGGGTACGACGCGGTGGAAATCGAGACGCAGGTGACCGCGATGCGGAATCTCGCCGACGGGCGGGTGGCGCTGCTGCTGCGCGAGACGCCGTTCTATGCCGAATCGGGCGGACAGGTGTCGGACCGCGGCGAGATCGTGGGCGCGGGGTGGCGCGTGGCCGTCGAGGACGTGCGGAAGGTGGACGGACGGCCGGCGGCGGTGGGGCGGATCGAGGGGACGTTCGCCTTCGGGCGGGTGACGGCGCGCGTTCCGTCGTTGCGCCGCAAGGACACCGAGCGGAATCACACGGCGACGCACCTGCTGCACGCCGCGCTGCGCCAGGAGCTCGGCGACTCCGTGCATCAGGCCGGGTCGCTGGTGGCGCCGGACCGCCTGCGGTTCGATTTCACGCACCACGGGCCGGTGAGCGCCGATCGTCTGGCGAAGATCCAGGACATCGTGAACGCGCGCATCTGGGAAGCGATCCCGGTGTCGACGCGCGAAATGCCGTACGCCGAGGCGCGGGCCTCGGGCGCGATGGCGCTGTTCGGCGAGAAGTACGGCGACGTCGTGCGCGTGGTGACGGTGCCCGGGTTCTCGATGGAGCTGTGCGGCGGCACGCACGTGCGCAACACGGCGGAGATCGGGCTGTTCCAGATCGTGCACGAGACCGGGGTTGCGTCGGGCGTGCGCCGGATCGAGGCGGTCACGGGGCCGGGGGCGTACGCACTGCTCCACGAGCGCGCGGAGACGCTCTCGCGCACGGCGGAACTGCTGAAGGTGTCCCCCGACGGGGTGGAGAAGCGCGTGCAGGGACTGCTGGACGAGCGCCGTGCGCTGGAGAAGCGCGTGGACGAAGTGCTGCGCGGCGGCGGCGACCAGATGGCGCGCTGGCTGGCCGAGGCGGAAGCGCTGAACGGCAGCGGGGCCCGGTTCGTCGGGCGCGTGGTGGCCGCGGCGGATCTCAAGGAGCTGCAGACCCTCGGCGACGCGCTGCGCGAGCAGCTCGGGTCGGGCGTGGGCGTGCTGGCGGCGACGTTCGGCGACGGCAGGACCACGATGCTCGCGGTGGCGACGGACGACCTGGTGCGACGCGGCGTGAACGCCGGAACGCTCGTGAAGGAACTGGCGTCGCTGGCGGGAGGGCGGGGCGGAGGCAAGCCGCACATGGCGCAGGCGGGCATTCCCGATGCGTCGCGCGTGGACGACGCGATGCGGCGCGCGCCGGCGCTTGCGCGTTCGCTCATCGAGCAGGGGACGTGACGGTCGGCGGGTGGCTCGCATCGCGCACGCCGGAAGCGCCGCCGGCGCTGGCGGCGCGCATCCGCGAAGCCCTCGGCGATGCGTGGCGGGACGACGCGTCGCGCACGCACGCGGCGTGCGAGGCGGCGGCCGAGGGGCTGCTGACGTCGCTGCTCGCGGGCCGCGACACGGGGCGCGGGACGGCGCTCGACCTGCTCGCCGTCGACGCGCTGATCACGTACGCCTTCGAGCATGCGGCGGAGTCGCCGGTGGACCTGGACGCGGAAGCGGCGGCGGTCATGGAGCGCGTGGCGGCGATCGGCGCGCGATTCGCGCCGGCGGCGGCCGGGTGAGCCGGGCCGCGGGCGTCCGCGGGGGCGAGCGGTGATCGATCTTCATACGCACCTGCTCCCGGGGGTCGATGACGGGTCGCCTTCGCTCGCGGTGTCGGTGCCGGTGTTGCAGCGGTTCTCGCAGGGGGGCGTCGAGCTGGTGGTGTGCACGCCGCACCTCATGGCGTCGGATGCCGGCCGCGCGCCGTACGATCGGTACGTCCGGCTGCTGGACGAACTGCGCGCCGCGGCGCCCGACGGGCCCGCGCTGAGGCTGGGGTGGGAGATCATGCTCGATCTGCCGGGCGCCGATCTGCGGCATTCCGAGCTCGGGCTGGGTGGATCGAAAGCGGTGCTGGTGGAATTCCCGCGCCTCTCGATTCCGCCGCATGCGGCGGAGGAGTTGTTCCGCTTGCGGATGAGCGGCGTGGTGCCGGTGCTGGCACACCCCGAGCGGTACCGCGGGTGCACCGTGGAGCGCGTGGAGGAGTGGCGCCGCGCCGGCGCGGTGATTCAGATGGACGGGGCGGCGCTGCTGGGCAGCGAACGGATGGCGGCGCTCGCGCGCGAGATGCTCGCCCGCGGCTGCACGGATGTGATCGCGAGCGACAATCACGGCGACGGGCGCTCGCTGATGGCGGTGCGCGAGTGGTTGCGGGAGTGGGGCACGGCGGAGCATGCGGAGCTGCTGACGCGCGAGAACCCGCGCCGCCTGCTCGCCGACGAGCCCATCCGCGACGTGCCGCCGCTCGTCGTGAAGCAGGGAATGCTGGCGCAGCTGAAGGCGATGGTGCTCGGGCGCGGCCGGTCGGGCCGCGCGAGCCGAACCTGACACGCAGCATGGAGACGAATGGCGTGACACAGCAAGCGAACGGCGACTTCGCGGAGGCCCTCCGGTCCCTGGCGGCGACGGCGTCGCGGGTGGCGGAGACGATGGGCCCCGCGCTCGACGAGGCGCTGCGCCTGGTGCGCGAGACGGTGCGCGGCGGAGGGACGCTCTTCTTCTGCGGGAACGGGGGAAGCGCGGCCGACGCGCAGCACATGGCCACCGAGTACGTGGTGCGGTACATGCGCAACCGGCGCGCCTACCCGGCGATCGCCCTCACCACCGACACATCGCTGCTCACGGCCGCGGGCAACGACCTCGGCTTCGACGAAGTGTTCGCCCGCCAGGTCGAAGCGCTGGCGCGCCCGGGCGATCTCCTGGTGATCCATTCCACGAGCGGCAATTCGTCCAACGTGCTCCGCGCGGCGGAAGCTGCCCGGGCCGCCGGGGTGACGGTCCTGGCGTTCTCGGCGCGCGACGGCGGCAAGCTCCGGGCGCTCGCGGACCATTCGGTGATCATCCCCACCGACCGGACCGATCGTGCGCAGGAGCTTCACCTGTGCGTGGAACACGTCATCTGCGATCTGGTGGAGCGCGGCCTGTGATCGATCTTTCGGGGAAGCGCGCGCTGGTCACGGGCGGGTCGCGCGGCATCGGCGCCGCCACGGTGCGTTTGCTGGCCGAGTGCGGCGCGGACGTGGTGCTGGGCTACCGTTCGCGGCGCGCCGATGCCGAGCGGGTGGCGGCGGAGGCGCGGGCGCTGGGCGTGCGCGCGGCGGCGGTCGCCACCGACATTTCCACGGTCGCGGGCGCGGATGCGCTGGTCGCGGAGACGGTGCGCGCCCTCGGCGCGTTGGACCTGTTCGTCGGCAACGCGGGCATCTGGCCGGTGGAGGAGGAGGACGTCACGCGGCTGTCCGACGAGCGCTGGCGGCGGACGATGGCGCAGAACGTGGACTCGATGTTCTACACCACGCAGGCGGCGGCGCGCGTGCTGCGCGATCACGGGCGCATCGTGCTCGTGGCGAGCACGGCGGGACAGCGCGGCGAGGCCTTTCACGCCGACTACGCCGCGTCCAAGGGGGCGATGATTGCGTTCGTGAAGTCGCTGGCCCCCGAGCTCGCGCCGCGCGACATTACCGTGAACAGTGTCGCGCCCGGCTGGGTGGACACCGAGATGTGCGAGATCCCGTACGCCGACGGCGGGCGTGCACGGATCGAGGCCACCATTCCCCTGGGTCGTGTGGCCGACCCGAAGGACATCGCCGGACCCATCGTCTTTCTCTGCTCCGATTTCGCGCGGCACATCACGGGCGAGATCGTGAACGTGAACGGCGGGAGCGTGCTCTGCGGATGATCGTCATCATCTTTACCGGCGGCACGATCAGCATGCGCCACGATCCGTCGATCGGCGGCGCGGTGCCCGCGCTCGCCGGCCGCGACATTCTGGCGCTCGCGCCGGGCATCGACCGCTTCGCCGAACTCGAAGTGGACGACTTCGGCGCCTTCCCGGGCCCGCACATGACCGTGGAGCGCGTGTGGGCGCTGCGGGCGCGGATCGCGGCGCACCTGGCGCGGCCCGAGGTGGACGGCATCGTGCTGACGCACGGCACCGACTCCCTCGAGGAGTCGGCGTACGTGATGGCCCGCTCGCTGGCCACGGACAAGCCGATCGTCTTCACCGGCGCGATGCGGACGTCGAGCGATCTGGGCTGGGACGGGCCGGCGAACCTCGGCGCCTCGGTGATCACCGCGGCGAGTCCCGACGCCCGCGGGCTCGGCGTGCTCGTGGTGATGGGCGACCGCATCTTCAGCGCGCTCGACGTGACGAAGGTGCACACGCACATGCCCGACGCGTTCGAGAGCCCGGGGCTGGGCCCGCTGGGCGTGGTGGACGACGGGCGCGTGATCGTGCGGCGAAGCGTGCACGCGGCGCTGCCGATCCTCGCACCCGATGCGCCGGCGCAGCCCGTGGACATCGTGTACGCGTGGCAGGGCGCGGACGGGCGCCTGCTCGACGCCTCGCGCGCCACCGGGCTCGGGCTCGTCGTGGCCGCGATGGGGCGGGGCAACGTGCCGCCGCTCATGGCCGACGGCATCGAACGGTGGATCGCCGACGGAAAGCCGGTGGTGATCACGTCGCGCGCGCTGCGCGGGCGCGTGGGGCACACATACGGCTACCCGGGGGGCGGGCGCCGGCTGTTCGACGCCGGCGCGTTGTTCGCGGGGAGCCGGCGTCCGCAACAGGCGCGCATCGATCTGATGCTCGCGCTCGGCGCGGGCGTGGACGTGCGTACCGTCTTCGATGGCTGATCGCGACGAGCGGAAGCTGCTGCGGCCGCCGCGGACCGTGCTCGAGATCGCCGACCGTCTGGAGCGCGCCGGCTATGAGACGTGGTGCGTGGGCGGCGCGGTGCGCGACGCGCTGCTCGGGCACCCGCATCTCGATTGGGACCTGGCCACGGCGGCCACGCCCGACCAGGTGCGCGCGCTGTTCGGACAGCGGCGCACGATCCCCGTGGGCATCGAGTTCGGCACGGTGGGCGTGCTCGACGACGAGAAGACACTGCACGAGGTGACGACCTTCCGCCGCGACGTGCGCACGGACGGGCGGCACGCCGAGGTGGAATTCGGCGTCTCGCTCGACGACGACCTGGCGCGCCGCGACTTCACGATCAACGCCATCGCGTATTCGCCCCGGCACGAGCGGCTGCACGACCCGTTCGGCGGGCGGGCAGACCTGCAGCGGCGGCTGGTGCGCGCGGTGGGCGATCCCGAGGCGCGGATGCGCGAGGACCGGCTGCGCGTGCTGCGCGCCATCCGCTTCGCCGCGCGCTTCGACTTCGCCATCGACCCTGCCACGTGGGACGCGATGGTGGCGAGCGCGCCGCATCTCGGCAGGCTGTCGCCGGAGCGGGTGAAGCAGGAAATCGAGAAGACGATGGACCAGGTGGCGCGGCCCGGGCTGGCGCTGACGCGATGGCGCGAGGCGGGCGCACTGGCGACGCTGGTGCCGTCGCTGACGGGCGTGAGCGAGGAGACGCTGCGGGCGCTGGACTGCCTGGCGATGCCGGGACTCGCCCAGCGGCCCAACCGGCGGATCCATCGCATGGCCGCACTGTTCAGCGACATTCCCGCGACCGACGGCAGCATCGCGGCGGCGTTGACGGCGCTTCGGTGCTCGAAGCTGCAGATGAGTTGGATTCAGGCGCTGGGGGAACGGTGGCAGAAGGCCGGCCCGGCGATCGGCGCCGCGTTGACGGCCGGCACGCCGGTCCCCGACGCGCAGGTGCGGCGCTGGGTGGCGGCGGTGGGCCGGCTGTACCTGCCCGGCTTCTTCCGGCTGGCCAGCGCACGGTGGGCCGCGCGCCGCGAGCACGGTCGCGCGCCCGACGCGCCCGCGGTGCGGGCGCTGTACCGGCGCGCGCTGCGCGCCGCGTACCGCGATCCCGTGGACCTGCGCGATCTCGCGCTGGACGGCGACGACTTGCGGCGCGCCGGCGTGCCGCCGGGCCCGGCCATGGGGCGGACGCTGCAGGCGCTGCTCGATTGGGTGCTCGAGGACCCGTCGCGAAACACGCCCGCCGCGTTGCAGCAGCGGGCGATGGAACTGCAGGCGGGGGCGGACGCGGAGGCGAAGGAGCGGTCGCGATGAGCGCGCGGCGGAAATCCACGGCCGGATCCGCGGACGCCGGCGCCGGCTCGTTGTGGGCGAAGCCGACCGACACGCCGCTGGCGGCCCGCATGCGGCCGCAGTCGCTCGACGAGTTCGTCGGGCAGCGGCACCTGCTGGCGGAGGGGAAGCCGCTGCGCACGGCGATCGAGTCGGGGACGGTCGGGTCGATGGTGTTCTGGGGGCCGCCCGGGTCGGGCAAGACGACGCTGGCCCGTCTCATCGCACGGCACACCGACCGCGTGTTCGTTCCGTTCTCCGCGGTCACCGAAGGCGTACCGCGCGTTCGGGAGATCGTGGCGCAGGCGGAGGCGCGCCGCGCCGCGGGGCAGGGTACGATCCTCTTTGCCGACGAGATCCACCGCTTCAACAAGGCGCAGCAGGACGCCTTCCTTCCGCACGTCGAGGCGGGCACGATCACGCTCATCGGCGCGACCACGGAAAATCCGTCGTTCGAGATCATCGGCGCGCTGCTGTCGCGGCTGCGCGTGTTCGTGCTGGAGCCCATTGCCCCGGCCGATCTCGAGGTCGTGCTGCGGCGGGCGCTCGCCGACCACGACCGCGGCCTCGGCGACTGGGCGCTGGACGTCGACGACGCCGCGGTGACGCTGATCGCGACGCTGGCCGATGGCGACGCCCGCCGCGCGCTCACCGTGCTCGAAGCGGCGGCCGCGCACGTGGGGCGCGGCGGGCACCTGGGCGAAGCCGAGGCGCGCGAAGCGCTGCAGCTCCGCTTCGCGCACTTCGACAAGGGCGGCGAGGAGACGTACAACATGCTGAGCGCGTATCACAAGAGCCTGCGGGGCAGCGATCCGCAGGGCGCGCTCTACTGGATGGCGCGGATGATCGAAGGCGGTGGGGATCCCATGATCCTCTTCCGCCGGGCGATCGCGATGGCCGCGGAGGACATCGGGCTGGCGGATCCCGAGGCGCTGAAGCTCGCCGTCGCGGCGCGGGATGCGTTCCACATGCTGGGGGCGCCGGAGGGTTATCTTCCCCTGGCCGAAATGACGGTGTACCTGGCGACGGCGCCCAAGTCCAACAGCACGGTCCGTGCGCTGAACGCCGCGCTCGATGCGGCGCGGGCGACGCCCGCCGAGCCGGTGCCCCTTCACATTCGGAACGCGCCCACGGGATTGATGAAGGAACTGGGCTACGGGCGCGGGTATCAGTACGCACACGCGGTGCCGGAGGCGTACATTCCGAAGGAGTATCTGCCGGAATCCCTCCGCGGCACCGCGTTCTTCGAACCCGGAAGCTTCGGATTCGAAAAAGAGATCGCGAAACGGCTGGCGTGGTGGTCGGAGCTCAAACGAAAGGCCCGCGAGACGGGCGATACCGAGTGAGGGTCCCGTGCATACACAATTCGTAAAGCGGTGGATGGTGGGAGCAGCGGCGCTCGTGGTCGTCGGCGGGTGCTCGGCGATCGGGAAGCAGATCTTCAAGCAGCCGAGCGTGGAGCTGCAGGACGTGCGGCTGACCGGGATCGGGCTTGCCGGCGGCAACCTCGACGTCGTCCTGCGCGTCTACAATCCCAACGGATACCGGTTGGACGCCACGAGCATGCACTATCAGGTCAACGTCGACACGATCCCGGTCGCCGGCGGCGAACTCTCGAGCCGCAATCAGTTCCAGGGCGGCGATACGACGACGGTCCACATTCCGGTGCAGTTCACGTATGCCGGCGTCGGCGCGGCCGGACGCGAGCTGATGCAGACGGGCGCCGTCAAGTACACCGTCATCGGAGACCTCACGGTGGACACGCCGATCGGCAGCCACACCTTCCCGTTCACGGCGTCGGGCCTGTTCTCCACGGTCAACGCCCGCATCCGCTGACAGGGGGCCGGCATCTCACGCGACCTGATCACCGTCACCCCGCCCGCTGACCGCGCCCTGCTCGTCGGAGCGCCGGTCAAGCGGGCGGGGGCGCGGCGGATGCTGGAAGAGCATCTGCGCGAGCTCGAGCGGCTGGCCGACACGGCGGGCGCCGACGTCGTCGGAGAGATCACGCAGCAGATCGACCGCCCGAATCCGGCCACGTATCTGGGATCGGGCAAGCTCGACGCGCTGCGCGCGAAGGTGGCCGAGACCGGGGCCACCCTCGTGATCTTCGACGACGAGCTGTCGCCGACGCAGGGCAAGAACATCGAGGACGCGATCGGGCAGCGCGTGGTGGATCGCGCGGAGTTGATTCTCGACATCTTCGCCACGCGGGCCCGCTCGGCGGAAGCGAAGATGCAGGTGGAGCTGGCGCAACTCGAGTACATGCTTCCGCGGCTGACCCGCATGTGGACGCACCTCGAGAAGTTCCGGGGCGGCATCGGCGTGCGGGGGCCCGGCGAGACGCAGCTCGAAACGGACCGCCGGCTGATCAATCACCGCATCAAGCTGCTGCGCGAGCGCCTGCGCGAAGTGACGAAGGCCCGCGCGGTGCAGCGCCAGGCGCGGCAGGGGGCGTTCAAGGCGTCGCTGGTGGGGTATACGAATGCCGGCAAGTCGTCGATCCTGCGCGGGCTCGCCGAGGCGCCGGACGTGTTCGTCGAGGACCGGCTGTTCGCCACGCTCGATCCGCTCACGCGCGAGGTCGACCTGGGCGAGAATGCACGCGCGCTGGTGACCGACACCGTCGGGTTCATCCGCAAGCTGCCGCACCATCTCGTCGCCTCCTTCCGCGCCACGCTGGAGGAGTCGCGCGACGCCGACCTGCTGCTGCACGTGGTGGATGCCAGCCACCCCCTCTGGGAAGACCAGCGGCAGGTGGTGGACGACGTGCTCGCCGAGCTGGGGCTGCAGGAGCGGCCGGTCCTGCTCGTGTTCAACAAGATCGACGCGCTGTCGAACGAGGCGCTGCTGGCGCTGCAGGCGCGCGTGGCCGCGACGGGACGGGACGCGATCTTCGTTTCGGCGAAGACCGAGGGCGGGCTCGCGCCGCTGCGCCGGGCGTTGCAGGCCGCCATTCGGGTGCGACGCCCGCTGTCGGAGATCCGGCTCTCTCCGGCCGACGGCCGGTTGCTCGCCGCCATCCACCGCGACGGCGAGGTGGTGGACCAGCGCGCCGAGGGCGATCGGATGGTCGTGCGGGCGCGGGTGGACGACGCGCTGGCCGGCCGGCTGCGAAGCGCTGGGGCCGAGGTCGAGCCGGTGTAGGCACGGCGGCGAACGCCGAGTTGCCCTCGGCAATCCGTTCACCGACGGCCGTCCTGTTGTGACAAAATATGACACCGATTGACACGTACCATCCAGAATAGACATATTTTCCGGCATCCCGTAGCCGGACTTCCTGTTGCCGGACCTGTTCAGCCCAAAGCAGCTCGCCGAGTACCTCCAGCTTTCGCAGCGGACGGTCTACCGTCTCCTCGAACGCGGGGACCTGCCGGGAGTGAAGGTCGGCGGGCAGTGGCGGTTCAGGAAATCGGCCGTGGACGAGTGGCTCGACCTGAACATGCACCGCCTGGACCCCGACTCGTTGCAGGCGTTCGAGACGGATGGCGCCGTCGAGCGGGAACTCCCGCCACTGGGGGAACTGCTCGCGCCTGAGAACGCGCGCATCGCCGTGCCGGCCGGAACGCGGGACGAGGTGGTGCGCGCGTTCGTGGAGTCGGTGCGCTTCCCGGAATCCGTGTCCGCCGAGCTCGTGTGCGAACGCGTGCTGGAGCGCGAACGGCTCTGCACGACGGCGATGAACGGAGGGGTGGCGCTGCTGCATACGCCGCGGAGCCGGTCGCGGGTGCTCCGGAGCCACGACCTCGTGGCCATCGGGCGCATCGCGGCGCCGGTGGAGTTCGGCGCGCTCGATGGCAGCCGGACGGACCTGCTGATCCTGCTCCTCGCGCGCAGCGAGCGGACGCAGCTCGCGTTGCTCGCCACGCTCACGCGCCTGAGCCAGGAGCCGGGGTTCCTGCCGGGGCTGCGGGCGGCGGCGTCTCCGGCGGCCGTGATCGCGCTCGTGCGCGATACGGCCCGCCGGTTGTTCATGCCGTCGGTGTGAATCCTTCCGGACGCCCGTGCAACTGACGCTTCGCCAGGTCGCATCCCACCTCGGCGTGCCGGAATCGACGGCGCGCCGCTGGGTGGCCACGCGCGGCCTTCCCGCGCACCGTGTGAACGAGCGATTGTACTGCAACGCGATCGAGCTGTGGGAGTGGGCCGTGGAGCAGGGGATTCCGGTGTCGCGGACGCTGCTCGACCAGGCGCGGCGGACGCCGGACCGCGTGCCGTCGCTGTCGGCGCTGATCGCGGCCGGGGGCGTGCACCGCGACGTGCCGGGATCGACGCGATCGGACGTGCTGCACCGCGTGGTGGAGCGGCTGCCATTGCCCGAGGACGTCGACCGGGAGTTCCTGGTGTCGGTGCTCGAGGCGCGGGAAGCGATGGGGTCCACGGGGATCGGCGACGGCATCGCCATTCCCCACGTGCGGAATCCCATCCTGCTGCACGTGGATGAATCGTTCGTGGCGCTGTGCCTGCTCGCGAACCCCGTGGAGTTCGACGCGCTGGACCGCCAGCCGGTGAGCGTGCTGTTCCTCGTCGTGAGTCCGAACATTCCGGCGCATCTGCGGATCCTGGCGCAGCTCGCGTTTGCGCTCCGCGACGCGGAGTTGCGGCGGCTGCTGCGCAGCGCGGCTCCGACGGCGGCGATTCTGGAACGGATCGCGGCGGTCGAGACGGCGCCGGCGCCGGCGCGCGCGGGCGACGCGCCCGCGATTCCGGAGTGACCGCGTGACGATGCTCGCGCTCGCGATCGGCGTGTGGGGGCTCGGCGCGCTCGGCGCGCTGACGGTGCGCGGGCGCGTGGCGGCGTCCGTCGTAGGAGCGCTGAGCGCCGTCGTCGGGGGGACGGCGGCGAGCGTCGCGGGGGTGCAGGCGCTGGTGTCCGGCGGTCCGGTGCTCTGGCGATGGCCGTGGGCCGTGCCGGCGGGAGCGCTGATGCTGCGCCTGGATCCGATGGCCGGCGCGTTCCTCTTGCCCGTGGGCGTGATCGGGGCCCTGGGCGCCGTGTACGGCGCCGGGTATCTGCGCGGCCACGGGTCGACGGCGAGCACGCGCGTGGCGTTCGCCGCGTACAACGTGCTGTGTGCGGGGATGGCCCTCGTCGTGACGGCCAACCATATGCTTCTGCTGATCGTCGCCTGGGAGGTGATGACGCTCAGCTCGTGGGTGCTCGTGGTGCACGACCATGCGGTGGCCGAAGTGCGCGCGGCGGGCCTGCAGTATCTGGTGGCGGGTCACCTGGCCACGGCGGCGATCGCGCTGCTGGTGTTGCTGGTGGCGGCAGCGAACGGCAGTTTCGCCATCGCGCCGGTCGCGGGCCCGGTGGCGGCGCCGGCCGGCCTGCTGTTCGTGCTGGCGCTGGCGGGATTCGGCACCAAGGCGGGCATCGTCCCCTGGCACGTGTGGCTGCCGGACGCGCACGCGTCGGCGCCGTCGCACGTGTCGGCGCTGATGTCCGGGGTCATGATCACGATGGGTTTCTACGGGCTGGCGCGGTTCCTGCCGCTGTTCGGCGTGCCCGCCGCCTGGTGGGGGTACGTGCTCGTGGCGCTCGGCGGCGCGGGGCTGACGGGAGGCATTCTCTTCTCGCTGGCGCAGCGGGACGTGAAGCGCGCGCTCGCCTATTCCACCGTCGAGAACGCCGGACTGGCGACGCTGGGCATGGGGGTGGGGGTGCTCGGCTGGGCGTGGCACGATCCGCTCTTGAGCGGACTTGGATGGACGGCCGCGCTGCTGCACCTCTGGAACCACGCCCTGGCGAAGAGCGTGTTGTTTCTGGGATTCGGCGCGGCGGCCCAGCGCGCGGGCAGCCGCGACCTGGACGCGCTGGGCGGACTGCTCGCGCGGTGGCGGTGGGCGGGCGCCGCGACGACGCTCGGGGCGGGGGCGATCGCCGCCCTCCCGGGGTTGAACGTGTTCGTGAGCGAGTGGCTGTTGCTGCGCGCACTCCTGGGCGCCGTGCTCCAGGGCTCGGGGGCCGGTGAGGTCGTGATGATCGCGGCGGTGATCGCCGTCGTCACGGCGGGCGCGATTGCCCTCGCGGCCTTCGCGCGGCTGGCCGGCGTCGCGCTGCTCGGTGCGCCGCGCACGAAGGCGGCGGCTTCGGCGCTCGAGCCCGGGTGGAGCATGCGCGCACCGCTGATCGTGCTCGCGGCCGGATGCGCGGCCGTGGCGGCGGTGCCGACCCCCGTGACCGGACTGCTGGCCGGCGCCGTGGCGTTGGCCTCACCGCATGCCGACACTCGGATCGCGACTGCCCTCGTGCAGCCGCTCGGCTGGCTCCTCCCCGCGCTGGTGGTGCTCGTCGCGGCAACGGCGGGCGCGCGCGCGGCGGTGAGACGCGCGGGCGCGCGGCGATTCGCGGCCACGTGGGGGTGTGGGTACGACGCGCCGAGCGCCGCGATGCAGTACAGCTCCACGTCGTTCGCTTCGGGGATCACCACCGTGTTCCAGCCGGTGCTGCAGGCGCGCATCGAACGTGGGGTGACGTCGGGCGGCGGGACGGCGGGTGCGCTGTGGCCCGTGGCCGCGCGGTGGGCATCGGTCATCGATGATCCGGCGCTGCGCCTGGGCTACCGCCCGCTGTTCGCGCGCATCGGGCGCGCCGCGGTGCGCATACGCGGGGGGGCGCGCGCGCGCGTCACGACGTCGGTGCTGTATCTCGTCGCGGCGCTCGTGCTGCTGCTGGGGCTGCTGTTCGTGCCGGGAATCGGCGCATGACGTTCGTGGTGTGGAGCGCGGCGCTGTTGCTGGCATCCGGAGCATTCGGCGCCCTGTTCCGGCCCCGGGCGGCACTCGCCGACGCCGCGTTCCGTGCGGGAACGCTGGTCGCGGCGATCGCCGGCAGTGTTCCGGCCGTTCGCGTGCTCCGCGGCGTGCCGGTGGCCGACGTCATGCTGCCGGCGCCTGTGCCCGGCGGGCCGTGGGTATTCGGGCTCGACGCAGTGTCGGCGGTGTTCCTGCTCGCGATTCTCTGGGTCGGCGCGGCCGCGGCATGGTCGGGGGTCGCGGCGTTGCGCGGCCACGTCGCGCCGGGGGCGGCACGGGCATCCCATGCGTTCGTCGGAGCGCTGCTCGCGGCGATGGTCGCGGTAGTCACCGCGCGAGCGGCGGTTCCGTTCCTGATCGCGTGGGAGACGATGGCGATTGCGTCGTACGCGACGATCGTACTCGACCATGCCCGGGCCGACGTGCGCCGCGCCGGCATGCTCTACCTCGTGGCTACGCACGTCGGCACGCTGGCCCTGTTCGGCCTCTTCGCGCTGTGGGGCGCCGGGGCGGGGGATCTGACGTTCGCGTCGCTCGCGGCCCATCCACCGGGCGGCGTCGTGCGCGGCGCGGCGCTCGTGGCGGCGCTCGTGGGCTTTGGCATGAAGGCGGGAATGGTGCCGCTGCACTTCTGGCTGCCCGAGGCGCACGCCGCGGCGCCGTCGCACGTGTCGGCCATCTTGTCGGGCGTGGTGATCAAGCTGGGCGTCTACGGCCTCGTGCGCGTGACGCTGCTGCAGGGCGCGCCGCCCGCGTGGTGGGGGTGGACGCTCCTCGCGGCCGGTGTGGCCTCGGGCGTGCTCGGCGTGGTGTGGGCGCTCGCGCAGCACGACGTGAAACGGCTGCTGGCGTTTCACAGCGTGGAGAACGTCGGCATCATCCTGCTCGGGCTGGGCGCCGGGTCGTTGGGCGTGACGTACGCGCATCCCGCGGTGGCCGTGCTGGGGTTCGCGGCCGCGGCGCTGCACACGCTGAATCACGCACTGTTCAAGGCACTTCTGTTTCTTGGCGCGGGCGGCGTGGCCCACGCCGCGGGCACGCGTGAACTGGACCGGCTTGGCGCGGCGGCCCGCGCGATGCCGGTGACCGCGGGCGCGTTCCTCGTGGGCGCGGCGGCGATCGTGGGGCTGCCGCCCCTCAACGGCTTCCTCAGTGAGTGGCTCACGGTGCGCGCGCTGCTTCACGCGGGGCTTTCGGCGGCGAGTCTTCGTCTGGCGGTGCTGGCCGTCGCCGTGCTCGGGCTCATCGGCGCGCTGGCGCTGGCCTGCTTCGCCAAGGTCGTGGGCACCGTGTTCCTGGGGCGACCGCGCGATCCGGCCGCACGCGTGACGCACGAGTCCGGGATCGGCGAAACGCTCCCGCTCGTGGCACTGGCCGCGGCGTGCGCAGCGGTCGGCCTGACGCCGGCCGTCGTGTTGCCGGCCATCCTCCGCGCCGGCGCGGAAGGCGCGGGCGTGTCGCTGGCCGCGATATGGCCAGGCGGTGTGGATCCCGCGGCGGCGCCGATCACCCTGTTCGTACTCGCCGTCGCCGGATTGGGCGGCGTCGCGTGGGCATCGCGGGCATTGCTCCGTACACGCGTGGCGCGCGGAGCGCACGAGACGTGGGGGTGCGGGTACGCGGTAGTGGGTGGGCGGGCGCAGTACACCGCGTCGTCGTTCGCCGCGCCGGTGCTCGCGTCGTATGCGCGCGTGGCGGGCGTGCATGCGAACCGCACCGCCGGAGCGTTCGCGACGCACGCCGGGGACCCCGTGTTGGACGCGGTCGTGACGCCGGCATGGCACGCCGTCGAGCGCGTGGCGCGGAGCACGCGGCCGCTGCAGCGCGGACGCGTGTGGCTGTATCTGATGTACCTGGTGGCGGCCCTCGCGGCGACCCTCGGGTACCTGCTGCTCGCCGGGCGGGCGAGGTGATCCGCGCGCACGTGGGCTCGTCGTTGGCGGCGTTGGCCGTGCTGTTCGCGATTGCGCCGGCGCTGTCGGGCGTGGTGGTGCGGACGAAATCCGCGTTCGCGGGGCGCCGTGGCGCGCCCGTGGGGCAGCTGTACCGGGACCTGTTCAAGCTGCTGCGCAAGGGAACCGTGTACAGTACGACGACGACATGGGTGTTCCGCGCGGCCCCGGTGGTCGTGCTGGCCTCGCTGACGGCGGCGTGCCTGTTGCTGCCGCTCGACGGCGAGGCGTCGCTGGTTCAATTCTCGGGCGACCTCATCGCGTTCGCCGGGTTGCTCGCCCTCGGGCGCTTCGCCCTCGTGCTGGCCGGGCTCGACACGGGATCGAGCTTCGAGGGGATGGGCGCGAGCCGCGAGGTGACGGTTTCCAGCTTTGCCGAACCGGTGCTGTTCCTCGGATTCCTCGGTCTCGTGCTGGCGACGCGCGGTCTCACGCTGAGCGCGATGCTCGGGCCGGCCCTGACGGGGGCCTGGGCGCACCAGACGGCGTCACTCGCGCTGGTGACGCTCGCGTTCTTCGTGCTGCTGCTGGCGGAGAATTCCCGGGTGCCCGTCGACGATCCGGCCACGCATCTCGAGCTGACGATGATCCACGAGGTGATCGTGCTCGATCACAGCGGGCCCGATCTGGCCGTCATTCTGTATGCGAGCGCGCTCAAGCTCGCGCTGTTCGCCGCCCTGATCGTGGAGGTGACGGTGCCCCGCGACGGGCTCGGGTTGGCCTGGTCGCTGGCGGCGTTCGTGGGGGGGCTGCTCGTCGTCGCCGTGGCGGTGGGCGTCGTGGAATCCGTGATGGCGCGTCTCCGCCTCAATCGCGTGCCGCAGCTCATCGTGGGCGCGGGGGCGCTCGCGCTGTTCGGCCTCATCCTCCTCCTGCGCTGATCATGCGAACAACCGCGGAACTGCTCCTGCTGCTCGTGGTGCTCACCGACCTTGCCGTGCTCGGCACGTCGCGGTTGCGCACGTGCATTCGGGCCGTGGCGGCGCAGGGGCTGCTGCTGGGCCTGCTGCCGCTGGCCCTGGCCTCGCAGGTCACGGTGCACATCGCGGGACTGGCCGCCGGCACCGTGCTCGTGAAGGCCGTGGTGCTGCCCTGGTTCCTGCTGTGGGCGATTCGCGAGGCGGCGGTGCGCCGCGAGGTTGAGCCCGTGGTGGGGTTCATCGCGTCGCTGCTGCTCGGCGCGCTTGCCCTGGCGCTGGCGTTCGCCATCGCGGGACGACTGCCGGCCTCCGACGTTCGAGAACCGCTCCTCATTCCGGCCGCGCTCGCCACGGTCATGATGGGTCTCATCGTGCTCACCACGCGCCGCAAGGCGCTCACGCAGGTCGTGGGCTACCTCATGCTCGAGAACGGCATCTACCTGTTCGGGCTCACGCAGACCGAGAGCGTGCCGTTTCTGCTCGAGGTGGGCGTCCTCCTCGACATCTTCGCCGGCGTGTTCATCATGGGGATCGTGGTGTTTCACATCAACCGCGAGTTCGACTCCCTCGATTCCGCGCGCCTCTCGGAGCTGAAGGACTGATGTGGCTCCTGGCGCTGTGTCTGCTGCCGGCCGCGGCGGCCGTCGTGACCGGGGCCGCGCCCTCGCCGCGCGTCACGCGCTGGCGGGTCGGCGCACTCGTGGGAACCGCGGGCGTGCACCTCGCCCTCACGGCGATGCTGTGGCGGCTGCCTCCCCAGCACGCCCTGAACGGCTGGCTTGGCGACGACGCGCTCGGGACGATCGTGCTCACCCTCACCAGCGTCCTGTTCTTCGCCACCGCCGTGTACACCGTGGGGTACCTCGCGCGGGCGACGCCGCGTGGTGGCCGCGTGTTCGTGAGCGGCATGCTCGGCTTTCTCGCCGCGACCACCGTCGTGGCGCTGAGCCAGCATCTGGCGATGCTCTGGGTGGGGCTGGAGGCCACGACCTTCGCCGTGGCGCCGCTCATCTTCCATCGGCACGACCGTCGGTCGCTCGAGGCGGTGTGGAAGTACCTGGTGCTCTCGTCGGTGGGCATCGCCCTCGCGTTGCTGGGCATATTCTTCCTGGCCAGCGCGCAGCACGGCGTGCCCGGCGACCCGCTGATTCTCGGCGATCTCACCGCGCACGCGCGCGAGTTGCAGCCGGCCTGGCTGCGGGCGGCGTTCGTGTTCCTGCTCGTGGGCTTCGGCACCAAGATGGGCCTCGCCCCGATGCACACGTGGAAGCCGGACACGTATGGCGAGGCGCCGGCGCTCGTGGGCGCCCTGATGGCGGGCGCGCTCACCAGCTGCGCGTTCCTGGGCGTGGCGCGCATTACCCAGGTGACCACGGCGGCCGGCCTCACGGCGTTCGTGCAGCCGGTGCTGTTTGCGTTCGGGCTGCTGTCGCTGGCGACGGCGGCGGCATTCGTCATCGGACAGGGAGACCTGAAGCGCCTCCTGGCGTATTCGAGCGTGGAACACATGGGGCTGCTCGTGCTCGGCCTTGGCTTGGGCGGCGTGGGCACGTACGGCGCCGTGCTGCACCTCGTGAACAACGGGCTGGTGAAGGGCTGGCTCTTTCTCGTCGCGGGCAACGTGGTGCTGGCGACCGGGACGTCGTCGGCGGCCGGGAACCGGGGGCTGGTGCGCACGCTTCCGGTGTCGGGCGTGTTGCTCGTCGCGGGGCTGTTCGCGGTCACGGGATCCCCGCCGTTCGGCCTCTTTCTCAGTGAATTCACGATTCTGCGCGCGGCGGTGGACGGCGGTCATCTGGCGATTGCGGTCGCGATGCTCGTCCTGCTGGCGATCATCTTCATCGGGATGGCGGTCCTGGTGATGAATGTGGCGTTGGGTGAACCTGCGCCCGACGTGCGCCCGGTGCGGGAGAGCGCGTGGCTGCTGGTGGGGCCGCTGGCCCTGGCCGGCCTCGTGCTCCTGTTGGGGGTCTACCTCCCGGGTCCGTTGCAGGCGACCCTCGCCCATGCCGCGGTGGCGCTCGGGGGCCGCGTCCCGTGAGCGCGCTCCGCGACATGGGATTGCGCAACCGGCGCGCCGTGCCGTTTTCGTCGGTGCCGACGGAGCCGGTGGACGAGTTCCGCCAGACGGTGATCGGTGCCGTGCGCGACGGGTGGCGCCTCGTCGCGATGTTCGGAATGCCCGACGGGTCCGAGGCGACGCGCGTCGTCGCCGTGCTGGCCGACGACGCGAATGGCACGCTCGGCGCGACGAGCATGCGCGTCGGCGAGCGGTATCCGGCGCTGACGCCCGACTGCCCGCAGGCCCACGCGTTCGAGCGGGAGATCGCCGAGCAGTGCGGGGTGCGGCCCGAAGGGCATCCATGGCTCAAGCCGCTGCGGCGGCATCTCCCGGACCACCGTCCGCCGGCGCGCGGAAACGTGGTGCTCGATCCCGGCGGCTATGAGTTCTTTCGGATCGAAGGCGCGGAGGTCCACGAAGTGGCGGTGGGCCCCGTGCACGCGGGGATCATCGAGCCGGGGCACTTCCGCTTTCAGGCGCACGGCGAGGACGTGCTCTATCTGGAAATCATGCTGGGCTACCAGCATCGGGGGGTCGAGCGGCTGCTCGAAACGTCGAGCGCCGAGCGGGCGATTCTCGTAGCGGAATCGATTGCCGGCGACACCGTGATCGGGCACGTGGGCGCCGCGTGCGGGGCCGTGGAGGCGCTGGCACGGTGCCGCAAGACGCCCCGCGCGCAGGCCATTCGCGGCATCGCGCTCGAATTGGAGCGGCTGGCCAATCACGTGGGCGATCTGGGCGCGATAGCCGGCGACGTGGCGTACCAGCCCGCCGCCGCGTTCTTCGGCGCGCTCCGGGGCGACTGTCTGAATCTGCTGATGACGCTCACCGGCAACCGCTTCGGGCGCGGGCTGATTCGCCCGGGCGGGGTGCTGTGGGACATTCCGACGGCGATGGCCGACGACCTGCGGGCCCGTCTCGAACGGGTGGGCGAGGAACTGGAATTGGCGGCGGCGGCGATGTTCGGGAGCGCGTCGGTCCAGGCGCGGCTCGAAGGCGTGGGCGCCGTGACGCGCCCGCAGTGTCTCGAGCTGGGATTCGTGGGCCCCGTGGCGCGTGCGTGCGAAGTGGCGCGCGACGTTCGTCACGATCACCCCTACGGGATCTTCCGCTTCGCGCACATCCCGGTGACCACCGCGTGGGCGGGCGACGTGCACGCGCGCGCGCTGGTGCGCTGGCACGAGGTGCGGCGGTCGCTGGAGTTCGTGATCGAGCAGCTCTCGGCGCTCCCGCGCGGCGAGGTGCACACGGCGTGCGGCGCGCTCCGTCCCGACGAGATCGTCGTCGCGCTGCAGGAAGGCTGGCGCGGCGAGCTGGTCCACGTGGTGATCACCGACGACCGCGGCGCCGTGCGACGGCACAAGGTGGTCGACGCGTCGTTCCACAACTGGACTGCGCTGGCGCTCGCGATGCCGGGCAACCAGATCTCCGATTTTCCCCTATGCAACAAGAGTTTCAATTTGTCATATGCCGGTCATGACCTGTAGCACGCGGGCGCCGCGGCGCGCCGGAGGGTCGCCATGTTCGAGCTGCTGAAGGCGCGGCTGAAGCAGGGCGTGCGCACCACCCCGTATCCGCAGGGCGAGCCGGCGTTCCCCGAGCGGTATCGCGGGCTGCCGGTGGTCGATCCCGCCCCGGGGGCGCCGCCGGTCGACCTCGGCACGTGCCTGTTCAGTCCCGAAGAGGCGGGGGAGGGCCCCAACGGCACGGTGCGCTTCACCACCGAACACCGCATGGCCTCGTCCACACGGCAGGGGCTCCTGTCCGCTACGGGACAGGTGGAGCTGGCGAGCAGCCTCGACCGCGAGATGCAGCGGTTGTTCGGACGCTCCCTGCGGCTCCGGTCGGTGGTGGCCGGAAGCTGCGGCGGGTGCGAGGCGGAGTTGAACGCGCTCGGCAACGTCGTGTTCGACCTGGCGCGGTTCGGGGTGCAGTTCGTGGCATCGCCGCGGCACGCCGACGGCCTGGTGATCACCGGCGCCGTGAACCGCAACATGCGCGACGCCCTGCGCCGCACCTACGAGGCCACGCCCAACCCGAAGATCGTGATTGCCGTGGGGGCGTGCGCCATTGCCGGCGGCCCATTCGCGGGGAGCGGCGAGATCGTCGGCGCGCCCGACATCCCCGTCGACCTGTACGTACCCGGATGCCCGCCGCATCCGCTCACCGTGCTCGACGGACTGCTGCGTCTGCTGGGCCGGCTGCCGGCGGACCGGGTGCCGGCGCGCCTTTAGCGATCGCGGGTGGGGCGAAAACGGAGAACGGGGCGCCCGGCGGGGCGCCCAGTTCCATGATGGTCGCACAGGGACTCGAACCCCGGACCTCTGGTATGTGAGACCAGCGCTCTAACCAGCTGAGCTATGCGACCGTGCAGCGCCGAGCGGCGCCGGCAGTGGGGAAAACCTAACCGGGCCTGAGGGGCGATGGTAGCCCTTGCGTGCGCGTGGCGGAATGGGGCCTGCAGGAATCGAACCTGCGACCGTTGGATTATGAGTCCACTGCTCTAACCAGCTGAGCTAAGGCCCCGTGGGATGCGACTTCTAGTTACGCGGGGAGCCGGGCCTCCGCAAGCCGCCCAGCCGGCGCCGTTCGTCAGCCGCCCCGCCGCTGCGCATTCTGGCGGGCCACGAAATCGTCGTACGACGCGAGGATCTCCGCCGGCGTCACCGTCGCCGCACCCAGCTTCCCGACCTCGACGCCCGCCGCGAAATTCGCGATCACCGCCGCTTCGCGTGCCGTCGCGCCGGCCGCGAGCGTTGCCCCGAGATACGCCGTGACGGTGTCGCCGGCGCCCACGACGTCGTAGACCTCGCGCGCCATGGTGGGGATCCGCACCACCGAACCGTCCTCCGAGAGCAGCGCCATCCCGCGCTCGCCGAGCGTGAGCAGCAGGTGGCTCACGCCGAGCCGCGCGAACGTTTCGGGGAGCGCCTGCGGATGATCGAGGTTGATCGCCGCGCCCAGCGCGGCCTCGAGTTCGCGCCGGTTGGGCTTGAAGACGGTCGCGCCGCGATACGCGAAGAAGTTGCGATACTTCGGATCGACGACGACGGGAATGCCGCGCTCCCGCGCCCAGGCGATGGATTTCTCGATCACCTCGGGCACCAGCACGCCCTTGTTGTAGTCCTCGAGCACCAGCGCGTCGGCCTGCGACACGGCGCGGTGAATGGCGTCCAGCAGCCGCTCCACCTCGCCGGCGGAAAGGTCCGCGTCGTCCTCCTCGTCCACGCGCACGAGTTGCTGCGAGCGCGCGAGCACGCGGGTCTTGGTCGTGGTGGGCCGGTCCACTTCCACCAAGTGGTCCGACTCGACGGACATCTCGTCGAGCATCGCGCGCAGCGTGGCGCCGCCGGCGTCGGTACCCACCGCGCCCACGAGGAGGCTCTGCGCGCCCATGGCGCTCACGTTCTGCGCCACGTTCGCGGCGCCGCCGAGCGCGTACCGCCGCTCGCGCACCCGCACGACCGGCACCGGGGCTTCGGGCGAGATCCGGTCCACGTCGCCGACCAGGTAGACGTCGAGCATCGCGTCGCCGACCACCGCCAGCCGCTGCTCGCCGGCGGCGTCAAGCAGCGCCGTCAGGCGGTCCCGGGTCATGGTCTGGGGCATGGGCAGACAACTTACCATGGATCGCGACGTCGGGACAACTGACGCGCCGTCGCTTCGCCCTGTCGCCGCGTGTTTGCCGCCGCTACCGTTAGCGCGCGACTCTGCGGCGTCCATCCTCCACCCACTCCGTGTCCCCCACCGTCGTCCTCGCCCTCGCCATCTTCGGCATTTCGATGGCCGGCCCGCTCACGCGGCTCTCCGGCGCGCCGGCGCTCGCCATCGCCGCGGGGCGCCTCGGCTTCTCGCTCGTCATCGTCGCCATCGCGCTCGTGGCCACCGGCACCTGGCGGCAACTCGGCCGCCTGCACCGGCGGGATCTCGGCGTCGCCGTCGGCGCGGGGGCCATGCTGGCCATCCACTTCTGGTCCTGGAACGCGTCGCTCGATCTCACGACGGTGTCGGCGTCGGTCGTGCTCGTGGACATGCAGCCGGCGATCGTCGGCGTCCTCTCGATCCTCTGGCTCAAGGAGCATCCGACGCGCCGCCAATGGAGCGGCATCGCCATCGCCATGGCGGGGGCCGTCGTCGTCGCCCTCCCCGATCTGCTCCGGGAAGGTGCGGGGCTGGGGGGACGCGCGCTGCTCGGCGACGGCCTGGCGTTCGTGGGCGCGATCGCGGGCGCCTGCTACTTCGTGGCCGGGCGCAAGCTGCGAGCGACGCTCGACCTCTGGCCCTACGTGGCCGTGGTGTACGGCGCCTGCTTCGTGGTGCTGGTGCTCGCAGCAGGCGGAACCCACGTGGCGCTCGTTCCCCAGCCGCCGCGCGAGTGGGCGATCTTCGCCGCGCTCGCGCTCGGTCCCATGCTGCTGGGTCACACCGGATTCAACTACGCGCTCCGATACGTGCCGGCCTACGTCGTGAATCTGGCGCTGCTCGGGGAACCGGTGGGCGCGACGATCATCGCCGCCGTGCTTCCGAGCATTCGCGAGCTGCCGAATTGGGGCACGATCGTCGGCGGAGCGTTCATCATCTACGGCATCGCCCGCGCGACGCGCGGCGCGCGCGACGTCCCAATCACCGAGTGACGGCGGCCGCCCGCGGCGCCCGCGTTATCTTTCAGCGTCGCGATCCCCGTTCCCCGAGTCATTCGAGATTCCGTTGCCATGAGCGAGATGCAGCTGGACGTCGTCGTCACGCGCGGTGACCGCGTGGAAGCTGTGCACCGGGTGCACGCCGCCGCGGTGGATCCCTCGGGGCGGCTCGTGGCGCACGCGCGCGACGCGGCGCTGGTCTCGCACTGGCGCTCGTGCGCGAAGCCCTTCCAGGTGATGCCGTTCGCGGACGCCGGGGGTTTCGACGCCGTCGGTTGGGGGGACGAACAGGTGGCGCTGAGCTGCGCGTCGCACGGCGGCGAGCCGGAGCACGTGGCGCTCGCCGCTTCGATGCTGGCGAGCCTCGGGCTCGGCGAGGCCGACCTGGCCTGCGGGCCGCACGAGCCGCTGACGGCGCGCGGAGCGGACGTCCTGCGCGCCTCGGGCGGGAAGCCGACGCGGCTGCACAACAACTGCTCGGGCAAGCACGCCGCGATGCTGGCGCGCGCGCAGACGTCCGGCTGGCCCACCGCGGGCTACCAGCGCCCCGAACACGCGGTGCAGCAGGGCTGCGCGGCGTCGGTGAGCCGCTGGACCGGACTCGCGGAAGCGGACATCGGGCGCGCCGTAGACGGGTGCGGCGTGGTGGAGTTCGCGCTGCCGCTGCGCGCGATGGCGACCGCCTACGCGCGCCTGGGACGCGCGGCAGCCGACGGCGACGCCGGCCCCCGCCGCGTGCTCGGCGCCATGGGCGCGCATCCGTTTCTGGTCGGTGGCACGGAGCGGTTCGACACGATCCTGATCGAGGAAACCGGGGGACGCGTGATTTCGAAGGTGGGCGCGGAAGGCGTGCACACCGCGGTCTCGCTCGACGGCGGAATCGCCGTGGCGGTGAAGGTCGAGGACGGGGCCGCGCGCGCGCAGTATCCGGCGCTGCTGCGCGCGCTCCAACTGCTGGACGTCCTCCCGGCCGACCTGCCGCCGCGCTTGCATGCGCTGTTGCGCCGGCCCATTGCCAACACCCGCGGCGAGGTCGTCGGGGAAGTGCGCCTCGGCAACTGACGCCGGCGCGGAATCGATGTCCCCTGCGCTGCAATCATGACGGATCCCACCGGCCCACTGCCTACGCTGCACACACTCGACGACGCGACCCGGCTTCTCGTGCGGCTGTCGGCCGCGGTCACCGCCGGTTCCGAGGCGGAGCAGCGCGCGGCCATTGCCGCCGCCGTTCCGGCGGTGCCGGCGCTCTGGGTGGAGGAATTGTTGCTGCAATCGTATCTGTTCGCGGGCTTTCCCCGCGCGCTCAATGCGATGCGTGAATGGCGGCGTGTGCATCCGGCGCCGGCCGCGCCGCCTGCCGACGGCACACCCGAGCGCTGGCGCGCCGCCGGCGAACGGACGTGCGCCGTCGTGTACGGCGCCTTCTACGACCGGCTGCGCGACAACATCCGGCACCTGCACGAAGCGCTCGACGAGTGGATGATCATGGAGGGGTACGGCAAGGTGCTCAGCCGGCCGGGACTGGATCTGCAGCGGCGGGAGCTCTGCATCGTGGCGGCCTGCGCGGCCGCAGGGCAGGACCGGCAGCTGCATTCGCACCTCCACGGCGCGCTCAACGCCGGCGCTGCGCCGGCCGCGGTGGCAGACACCATCTCGGCGCTCGCCGGTCTCGTGCCGGAGCCATCTCTGGAAACCGCGCG
>DASVWS010000136.1:0-14065 GCA_036393095.1 Gemmatimonadaceae bacterium
GGCGGCCGACGGTGCCATCGTGGACGCACTCGCGTCGTGGGACAGCGCCGCGCGGTTCCGCCAGCCGGCGGGATCGACCGACGCGCTCCCGGGTCCCTGGGCCCAGGCGTGGCCGGTGGACGGCAGTGTCACGCGACTCTCCGCCTCGACGTACCGGGTGGCCGCGCGCGCGGTCGATATCGAGGACACCTCACTCACGGCATGGAGCGCGGGCGTGCTCTACGTGGATCTTCCGCGCTTCGCCTCGCCCGCGGCCCTCATCGCACACGGAGACATTCGCGTGGATGGATCACTGGCGGTCCTGCCCGCCGACTCGGCGAGTGCCGCGGTGTGCGACGCGCCGCCGGGGTGGTCGGGCGGCATCCTGGCCGCGCCCGGGTACGCGGTCCCCGCAGGCGCGACCGTGGATCCGCGCGCCGCGGACGACTCGACGTACGCTGTCTTCGGCGGGGTGACACGCGCGGATCTCGCGTCGCGCGCCGACCTGGCGTTGGCGGGCGGCAGCGTCGTGTCGGCGCCGGTGGGGAATGTGACGCACGCGGCCGGCGATCTCGAGCTCACCGGTGGCAATGGCTCCGGCCTGCTGCTCGTGGATGGGGCGCTGCGCCTCTCCGGAAGCGTGGTCTTCCGCGGCGTGGTCGTGGTCGCCGGCGGGGTCACGGTCGCCAACGGCACGCTGTCGCTCGCCGGGCAGATGCGCTCCGCTGGCGGCGCGGCCGCAGTGGCGGTTAACACGCCAGCCGCCATGGAGTTACGCTTCGATCCGTGCGTCATTCGCGACGTGGAGTGGCATGCCGGACGCGTGAAGCTCGCGGATTTCGGATCTCCGCCGCCGCGATTCTGAACCCGCCGCCTAACTGATTGTCGGACGCGTCACAAACCCCTGTCGCGTTGTTACCTCGGGGGACATAGGTCGTGTACCGGGAGGCGTATCCGGTGACCGTTCAACCGGCTGCGTCGGAGTTCGGGAACCGGGGCGTTCGGCCCCCACGAGTGGACCCGCCGATTCCCCGATTCTGCAGGACGCATCCAATGATTGGCAGCTGATAATGGGGAGCCGCGTCGTGAGCGGCTCCGCATGTGGCAGTCGCCGGGCTCCGCGAGCTCGGGGCGAGGGCCCCGCGCGGTACCATCGGCATTATCCAGACCTCCTCATGGCATTCCTCGGTCGGAGCAAGACGACAGTCGGCCTGGACATCGGGTCGGGCCTGATCAAGGTCGCGGTGATTGACCACGCCCGGTCGGAGCCGGAGCTGGTCAAGGTCGCGATTGCGCCCCTGAGCGCGGACGCGATCGTCGAAGGCGAGGTGATGGACCCCGGGATCGTCGCCGAGGCCATTCAGTCGGCGATGACCGCGGCCGGGCTGAAGGTCAAGCAGGTCGTCACGGCCGTGGGCGGCCGCGACGTGATCATCAAGAAGATCCAGATCGAGCGCGTGAAGGAGCAGCAGGCGCGCGAGCTGATGCGCTGGGAAGCGGAGCAGCACGTGCCGTTCGACATGGAGTCGGTGGAGCTGGACTTCCAGATCCTCGACCCGGATGCCGACGGGCTCGAGATGAGCGTGCTGCTCGTGGCGGCCAAGCGCGAGCTCGTGGAGTCGAAGCTGCGGGTGCTGCAGGACGCCGGCCTCCAGGCGGGGATCGTGGACGTGGATGCCTTCGCGCTGCACAATGCCTTCGAACTCAATCATCCGGACGCGATGACGGGCGTCGTCGCGCTGGTGAACGTCGGCCACGAAGTGACGAACATCAACGTGCTCGAAGAAGGCGTGCCGATCCTGACGCGCGATCTGGCCGTGGGAACGCGCCGGTTCCGCGAGGATCTGCAGCGCGAGCGCGGGCTGTCGTCCGACCAGGCCGAGAAGCTGCTGCAGGGGTACGACCGGTCGCCGCACCTGGATGCGATGCTCGAGAGCCGCGGTGAGGAGATCGCGCTCGGCATCGAGCGGGCGGTGGCCTTTCTGGCATCGAATTCCCGGACGGCAAGCGCCGTGCGGGCCGTGTTCACCTGCGGCGGCGGTTCGCGCGTCCCGGGTCTCACGGCGATGCTGGCCGAACGGTTGAAGCTCACGGTTGAGCAGGCGAACCCGTTGGCATCGCTGAAGGTGCGTGACGGTGCTCTCGCATCGCTCGTCACTGATGAAGTTGCGCCGCTCCTGATGCTTCCCATCGGGTTGGCGCTTCGTCAGGTCGCCTAGACCAAGCGGTAGCCCACATGATCCAAATCAATCTCCTTCCCGGCGCCAACAAGAAGGCGAAGCGAGGCGGCACGTCGCGCTTCGACTTCGCGTCGCGGCTGTCGGGCGCGTCGGAGCGGGTCAAAGACCGGTGGCTGCTGGCCGCAGTAATCGCGGCGGTGGTGGGCATCGGCGCCATTGCGGCGATGTTCCTGATCCAGGCGCACCGGACCAGCACGCTGACGGCCGAGGAACAGCAAGGACTGGCCGATTCCACGCGGTACGCGTCGGTGCTCTCCGACCGCGTGCATCTGGAAGCCAAGCGTGACACGCTGCTCCGCCAGCTCAACATCATCCGCGCCATCGACGGCGATCGGTTCGTGTGGCCGCACGTGCTCGAAGAGGTGAGCGCGGCGCTGCCGGCGTATACGTGGTTGATCGGGCTCAGCTATGCCGGCACGCCCCAGGGCCAGAACCTGGTGGCCGCCCGGCCGCCGGGAGCGCCGGCGCCGAAGGGGAAGAAGGGTCCCCCGATCGTGACCGCGATCCCGCTGGACACCGTGCACGTTCGCGTGCAGGGCCGCACCGTCGACATCCAGGCACTCACGCGGTTCATGAAGGATCTCGAAGATTCGCCGTATTTCGGCGACGTCACGCTGGACAAGTCCGACGTGGCGCTGGACAACGGCGTGCAGGTCACCGATTTCCAGGTCACGATGCTGTACACGCGTCCTGATTCCAGCGTGATCCACCGCGCGCCACTCAAGGTCTCGGTGAAATAGCCATGCCTCTCATCCCGACCTCCAAGAACGATCAGTACAAGCTGCTCGTGATCATCGTGGCCCTGGCCGCGGCGGCGCTGTACTACAACTTCGTGTGGACGCCGAAGAGCGAGACGCTGGCCACACTGCAGACCCACGTGGACAGCCTGAACGCCATGAACCAGCGCGCCAAGGTGGACGTCGCGCGCGGCAGCATCGACAAGCTTCGCGCCCAGGCCGCCGAGTACGGGCAGGAAGTGGACATCATGCGACAGCTCGTCCCGACGGGGAACGAGGTGCCGGCGCTGCTGGCGTCGGTATCCACCGCGGCCCGGCGGGTCGGCCTCGACGTGGCGAGCTTCTCGCCCGACGGCGTCACCCAGGGCGACCAGTTCGACACCTACAAGTTCAAGCTCAGCGTGATCGGGCCGTACCATAAGATCGGGGAGTTCCTCACCAACGTCGGGGAGCTGCGCCGGATCGTGGCGCCCATCAACCTCGTACTCGGGTTCGCGCCTGCGCAGACCCGCAACATCGACCCGTCGGTGCGCATGCTGATCGCGACGTTCGATATCCAGACGTACGTCGCGCACACCGAGCCAGGGGCCACCACGGCCGGGGGTGGTGAGTGAAACGCGCATACTTGGCGCTGGCCTTCCTGATGGCCGGCGCAACGGCGGCCAGCGCGCAGATGACCAAGGCCATCGGCAAGGCGCAGCGGGCGGCGGATGCCGCCAGTGCGCACGTGGCCCGGGAGCAGAACATCGCGCCGCAGACCAAGACCAAGGCGGCTCCGCCCAAGGAACAGCGGACGAAGCCGGCGACCGGCGCCGCGCAGGGCAAGAGCGCCGCAGGCAAGGCGGTGGCCACCGCCAAACCGGCGGCAAAGCCCGACACCGTGCCGTCCTTCGTGATGCGTGAGGTCTTCGACTACGATCGCACCGGGACCCGCGATCCGTTCGTCTCGCTGCTCGCGACGAGCGAGCTGCGGCCCGTGCTCACCGACCTGCACCTCGTCGGCGTGCTGTACGACGTCACCGGGCGCCGGTCGGTCGCCATCATGCGCGACCAGAGCGACAAGCTCTATCGCGCGACTGTCGGCCAGACGCTTGGCCGGATGCGCGTGGCGCAGATCAAGCCGCGCGCCGTGATTTTCACGATCGAAGAGTTCGGATTCAACCGCCAGGATTCGCTGGTGCTTGCGGATACCACGAAAGTGAGGACTCCATGAAACGCGTAATGACGGCAGTCGCGGCGCTCGCCGTCGCGCTCGTCGCCGGCGCCTGGCGCACGGCGTCCGGGCCGGCGCCGGAACGGGGAGCCGTGACCTCGTTGAGCGTCGTGCCGACGAGCGGTCGCGCCGAAGTGCTCATCGGTATCGGTGGCACCGTCTCGGTGCAGGACTTCACGCTCAGCAACCCTGATCGTGTCGTGATCGACATCTCGGGCGCATCGCTGCGCGTACCCACCGGCGGCTACGATCAGGTGGATCGCGGCGGCGTGCTCGGCATTCGCTATTCCCAGTTCAGCCGGAACGTGGTCCGCGTCGTCGTCTCCCTCGACGCCCCGCATCAGTATTCCGTGGCGCGTGAGGACGGCCGCATCCGCGTTACCGTCGCCGGCACGTCGGCCGACTTCTCGGCGTGGCACGTCGGGGACGCGCCGGCCGCGGCGTCGTCGTCGCCGGCCCCGGCCGCGCAGGCCAGTGCGGTACAGTCTCCGGCCGTCGAGTCCGTGGCGCCTCCGGCGCCCACGCCCGTCGTGTCCGAAGCCGCGCTCACGCCGGTGCCGGTTCGGGTCCGCCCCGAGCGACGCTCCCTGGTGCCCTCCCGCCCGGCGTCGTTCGGCTACCAGGAAGGCCAGCCGCGCATCACCGTGACCTGGGAGAGCGCCGACATCCGCGACGTCATTGCCGCGTTCTCGGCGTACTCGGGCCGCACGATCATCCTCGCCAAGGGCGTGGAGAACACCAAAATCACCGCGACGATCACCGATCAGCCGTGGGACGTGGCGCTGCGTGTGGTGCTCAATGCCAACGGCCTCGACGCGGTGGAAGATCCGAGTGGCATCCTCATCGTCGATACCCAGGCGCACATCCTGGCCCAGCGGGCAGCGGAGCCGTTGGTCACGCGCAGCCTGCGCCTGAACTACGTGAAGGCGATCAACCTGAAGCCTGAGATCGAAGCGCGCCTGACCCGCGACTGCTCGCAGATGCAGGGCGCCCAGGCGCAGCAGGCCGCGCCGGCTGCCGCCGCGACCGGCGCCGAAGGCCAGGCGCAGGGCGCTCCCGTGGTCACCAACCTGAGCTGCCCGGCACGGGGCGCCGTCACGGTCGATACCACGACCAACACGCTCAGCATCACCGACATCCAGGCGAACATCGAACCGCTCGTGAAGTACGCGAAGCAGCTCGATATCCGGCAGCCGCAGGTCAACATCAAGGCCAAGATCATCCTCGTCGACCGCACGTCGCTCGAGGCGCTGGGCCTGCAGTACGACATCGGAACGGCCCAGCAGTACTTCAACCAGTTGGTCACCCGCACCGACTCCACCGGCAAGCCCGAAACGAACATCGCCGACCGGATCTTCCTGGGCGGGAATACCATCGCGGCCATCGCCAACGCGTCGCAGGACGTGCCGGGCGCCGCGCTCAAGGCGGTCTACTCGGCGGCCATGGGCGGGTTCAGCTTCACCAGCTTCATCCAGGCGCTCACCACGGTCTCGCTGCTCGACGTACAGGCCGAGCCGAGCGTGACCACGCTCAACAACCACATCGCCAACCTCACGGCGGGCACGCAGGTGCCGGTGCGCGTCATCGACGCGTCGTCGCAGGGCGGCTCGCAGACCGCGCCCAAGGCGACGGTGAACTTCCAGCAGACCGGTATCATCCTCACGGTCACGCCGCAGATCACCGCCAACCACCAGGTCCAGATGCTGGTGCACGCCGAGAACTCCGACGTGCAGCAGTTCTCCAACGACGTCGGCGCCGTCTTCCCGCGCCAGTTCATCGACAACACCATGCTCGTGGCCGATGGACAGACCGCGATCATGGGCGGACTCACGCAGACCAGCGTGACCGTTTCCAAGTCCGGCATCCCGGTGCTCGTGGACCTGCCGATCATCGGCAAGCTCTTCGGCTTCACGCAGCGCCAGGAAGTCAAGCGGGACCTGCTGATCCTCATCACGCCGCACATCGTGGACGATGGACAGGCGATGACGGGCGACAGCGGGAGCAACAACTAGCGCCGCCGCGGACCCGCGGGTCGACCGCGGCGTACGCCGGCGGCGCAGGCCGCCGCATGACGACGGCTGACGGCTGACCGTTGACGGACACGCCGTCAGCCGTTAGCCGTTAGCTGTTCGCCGCAGCATCGTTCGTGAGCCCGGCCCCGCGTCGGGCTCACCGCGTTTGAGGACCCATGATCCGATTCACCACGGCCGGCGAGTCCCACGGGCCGGCGCTCGTCGCGATTCTCGAAGGCATTCCCGCCGGGCTGCCGTTGCTCGCCGCCGACGTCGACGCGCAGCTCGCGCGCCGCCAGCAGGGCTACGGCCGCGGCCGGCGCATGCAGATCGAACACGACGCCGTCGAGTTCCTCTCCGGCGTTCGCCGCGGCCAGACGCTCGGCTCGCCGATCGCGATGCTGATCCGCAACCGCGACTGGAAGAACTGGGAAGCGATCATGAATCCGGCGCCGCTCGACGGCGAGGACCCGGCCGCGGCGCGCAAGCGCGCGGTCACGCGGCCGCGCCCCGGCCACGCCGATCTCTCCGGCGCGCTCAAGTACGGGCGCGCCGACGCGCGCGACGTCCTCGAACGCGCGTCGGCGCGCGAAACGGCGGCCCGTGTGGCGGCGGCGGCCGTCTGCCGGCGCCTGCTCGCCGAGTTCGGCGTCCGCATCGGCAGCCACGTCATCCACTTGGGCGGCATCGACGCGAGGCGTCCCGACCCGATGCCTTCCGACATCAACACGGCGGCCGACGCCTCGCCGCTCCGTACGCTCGACCCCGAGGCGGATGCGGCGATGATCGCGCGGATCGACGAGGTCAAGCGCGCCGGCAACACGCTGGGCGGCATCTGCGAGGTCGTCGCCGACGGAGTGCCCGTCGGCCTGGGCTCGCACGTTTCCTGGGATCGCAAGCTCGATGGGCGCATCGGCGCCGCGATGATGAGCATTCCGGCCGTGAAGGGAGTGGAGATCGGCATGGGATTCCAGTCGTCGCGCGTGACGGGCGCCGAAGCGCATGACGAGATCGATCCGGCGGCCGGCCGCGCGCTCACCGGCAACGTCCGCCGGCGCACGAACCGGGCGGGCGGACTCGAAGGCGGCATGACCAATGGCGAGCCACTCGTCGTGAAGGTGGCGATGAAGCCCATCAGCACGCTGATGCGCCCCCTCGCCACCGTGGACATGGACACCGGCGAGCCCGCGGCGGCCGTGGCGGAGCGCAGCGACGTGACCGCAGTGCCCGCCATGGGCGTGATTGCCGAAGGTATGCTGGCGATCGAACTCGCCAACGCGTTCGTGGAGAAGTTCGGCGGGGACTCGCTCGCCGAAATGCGGCGGAACTATGACGGATACGTTTCGGACATCGCCCGGCGATTCGGCGGCTGATCCCGCCGGTCCGCACCTGATCCTCGTCGGACTTCCCGGATGCGGGAAGTCCGTGGTCGGCATGCGCGCCGCGGAGATCTGCGGCCGCCGGTTTCTCGACTTCGACGCAGAGATCGAGCGCCGCGAAGGGATGACCGTGTCACGGATTTTCGGCGAACACGGCGAGCACTACTTCCGGGACCGGGAGCGGGCGCTCACGGCAGAGCTGCGGGCGACGGGCGGCATGATCCTCGCGCCTGGCGGCGGCTGGATCACGATTCCCGAAGTCGTCGCATTGCTTCGCCCCCCTGGACGCCTGGTGTACCTTCGGGTGAAGCCCGAGACGGCGCTCAAGCGCATGGGGAAGCGGCAGGAGCTGCGCCCGTTGCTCGTGCGTCCGGATCCACTGGGCGAGCTTCGACTGCTCCACGCGGGGCGTCGCGTATTATATGAAGGGGCCGATTTCGTCATCGACACGGAACGGCTGTCGCTGCAAGAGGTTACGGAACAGGTAGTTGCGCTCGCGAATGAATTGCGTTAGCCGTTGGTGGCCTCCGGGCACGCGGTGACCGGGTACGACCCGAAGAGGATCAATGCCATGGATTCCGCGGAACATTTCATCATGACACGCACCGGACGGTGGTCCGCGGCCGCCGCCCGATGACGATACGGATCTTGGGGCCGCACGAGCGCGGACGGTTCGCGCCGGAGGCCTGGGGACATCTCCTCGCGCTCGGCAATTCGGGAGCCGTGAGCCCCGTGGAGCTCGAGATGATCATCGAACGGGCCTTGTCGCAGATCGACGGGCGCATCACGAGCGGTGATCTTCGCACGTTGCTCGACGGCTTCGGGCTCGACGACGGGCGCGTGCGGGACGACAATCAGACGGTACACTGAACATGGCAGTCAAGAAGAAGCGTACGACGACGAGGAAGCGCGCGACCAAAGCGCGCAAGGCAACGGGCAGCGCCGCGAGCAAGCGGCGCGGCCGCCGCGCGGCCGCGGCGCCGGTCGAGGAGGTCGTCCCCGAAGCGCCGGCGGGCTCGACGTCGCTGGTCATCGTGGAGTCGCCGGCCAAGGCCAAGACCATCGGCAAGTATCTCGGCCGCGGCTATCGGGTGCGCGCCACGGTGGGCCACATCATGGACCTGCCGGCCAAGAAGCTCGGCATCGACATCGACAAGGGTTTCGAACCCGATCTCGTGCCGATTCCCGGCAAGGAAAAGACGATCGCCGAGCTGCAGAGCGCGGCCAGGACATCGCGCGAAGTGCTGATCGCCACCGACCCTGACCGCGAGGGCGAGGCCATCGCGTGGCACGTCGCCGAGCAGCTCCGGCCCGCGCGCGGCAAGTCCCGCATTCCCATCCGGCGCGTGCTGTTCCACGAGATCACCAAGGACGCCGTCAAGCGCGCCATCACCGCCGCCGGCAAGATCGACGAGCGCAAGGTCGAGGCGCAGCAGGCGCGCCGCGTGCTCGATCGGCTGGTGGGGTACAAGGCGAGCCCCGTGCTCTGGAAGACCGTGAAGAAGGGCATCTCGGCGGGGCGCGTGCAGACCGTCGCGCTGCGCCTGATCGTCGAGCGCGAGCGCGAGATCCGCGCCTTCAAGCCCGTCGAGTACTGGACGGTGGACGCCACGCTCGAAAAGAGCGGCACTCCCTTCACGGCCAAGCTTCACCACGTGGACGGAAAGAAGCCCGAGATCCACGACAAGGCCGAGGCCGACCGCATTCTCGCCGACCTCCGCGGCCGGAAGACGTTCACGGTCACCGACGTCAAACGGCGCGAGCGGCGCAAGAATCCGTCGGCGCCGTTCACGACGTCCACGCTGCAGCAGGAGGCGGCCAAGAAGTTGTCGTTCGGGTCCAAGCGCACGATGCGCGTGGCGCAGGGCCTCTATGAGGGAATCGAGCTGGGCGCCGAGGGCGCCGTCGGACTCATCACGTACATGCGAACCGACTCCACCCGCGTGGCGGAGGTGGCGGCCGGGCAGGCCCGCGACTATCTGCGCCAGGCGCACGGCGAGCAGTACCTGGCGCCGGGTCCGCAGCTCTACGGCGACGGCAAGGGCAAGGCGAAGAACGCACAGGACGCGCACGAAGCGGTCCGGCCCACGGATCCCGCGCGGCGTCCCGAAGACGTGAAGCGGTACCTCACCCCCGACCAGTTCAAGCTCTATCAGCTGGTCTGGCAGCGGTTCATGGCGTCGCAGATGGCGCCGGCGGTGTTCGACACCACCACGGTGGACTTCGATCTTCCGGCCGCGTCGCAGCCCGACATCGGACGCCGCGGCTACCTGTTCCGCGCCACGGGCAGCATCGTGAAGTTCCCGGGTTTCCTCGTCCTCTATCGCGAGTCGCACGAGGAGGGAGAGCACAAGGCGCTCGAGGACGAACAGGCGCTGCCGGTGGTCGAGGTCAAGGAAGCCGTGCCGGTCAAGGCGATCACGTCGCACCAGCACTTCACCGAGCCGCCGCCGCGCTTCTCCGAGGCCAGCCTGGTCAAGGAGCTGGAGCGGCTCGGCATCGGGCGGCCGTCCACGTACGCGGCCATCATCTCGGTGCTCGTGGACCGGCACTACGTGAACCTCGAGCAGCGGCGCTTCTTCCCCACCGAACTCGGCGAGACGGTCGAGAAGGTCATGGTGAAGCAGTTCCCCGATGTCTTCAACGTGGGATTCACGTCGGACATGGAAGGCGAGCTGGACAAGATCGAGGATGGCGAGCTCGGCTGGCGCCGCGTGCTCGAGGATTTCTACGGGCCGTTCGCCAAGTCGCTGGAGTCGGTCAATGCGCCGGCGCTCATCGCCGCATCGCACGACCTGTCGGCGCTCAAGACGCTGCGCTGTCCCGAGTGCGGCGGCAAGCTCGAACCGCGCGGCGGGTTCTTCGGGCCCTTCCTCGCCTGCGAACATCATCCGAAGACCTGCAAGTACACGCGGCCGCTCAAGGGCGAGAAGGCGAAACCCAAGATGACCGACATTCCGTGCCCGCTGTGCGGAAAGCCCATGGTCGTGCGCACGGGGCGGAGCGGCGAGTTCCTCGGGTGCAGCACCTTCCCCAAGTGCCGCGGCACCAAGTCCATGCCCACCGGCGTGTACTGTCCCAAGGACGGCGGGGAGATCGTGGAGCGCCGCTCCCGGAAGCGCGGCACCAAGTTCTACGCCTGCGCCAACGAGAACTGCGACTTCGTCGTGTGGAACCGCCCGGCCGTGGAGAAGTGCCCCGAGTGCGGCTACATCGGCGCCGAGATGAAGTCCACGAAATCCCGCGGCGAATACCGCAAGTGCATCAAGTGCGGAAACGAGTGGGACGTGGAGAAGACCGAAACGACCGAGGAGGCGCTGGTCAGCTGACCGGCGCCTCCTCGATTCCCGGACTCGACTGCCGGCCGCCCGCCTGGACGACGGCTAGTTGGCCTTCCCCTGGATGACGGGTTTGAAGAGCAGGCCGTTTCGCGCGATGGTGTTTCCCCGCATCACGAAGCTGCTGTCCACGCGGAAATCGATGAGCATGGCGGTGGTATCGTTGGCCGCGATCGCGATCGGCGCCGACAGATTGATATTGATCCCGGTCCGAGCCGCGCTCGGGAACATGATGCCCGGCGTGCTGGTGCCCGTGAGGACCGTGCCGTCTTTCAGCACGACGCTCGACTGCGAGGGATCGATCACCAGCCGGAACCCCGCATAGTTGCCCACGGGCAGCGTGGCGGTTCCCAGCGGAAGCGTATTGCCGTTCTGGTAGGCCAGCAGATTGACCGTGTCGTTCGGGGTGGCGAGCGTCGTCCAGCCGCCTGTCGAGGCGCTGTCGCCGGCGGTCGCCGAGTCCGCTGCAGCTGAGTCCGCCGCCGCCATCCGCGCGTCGACGCGGACCACGAATACGTTCACGCTCTGCACTGAATCGCCCGAGAACGGCGCATCGGTCAGCTGCAACTGGATGCTCCCGTGCTGGGCGGAGTTCATGTTCGTCCCGCTGCACGCGGCGATCCCGCCCGCCGCAAGCGTTGCCAGTGTCATGACCGTGATCGACTTGGTGATACGCATTGCAGATTCTCCGATTGATTCCTTCGTCGTCAGCATTGCCATCGTCGGCGTTTATTCGGACGTCGCCGAGCCTCGCCGGCCCCGTTACTTCCGAGGCATACACTGTCACGGAGGCCAGGGATCCATACAATTCCAGCGCGGCGTCCGGCTGTGCCCGGAGTCACTGGGCCGGTCCAACCCTCCGGATCCGGCGTCTTCTTGATAGGCGCGTTCCAAAGCCGCTCGAGCTTGATGTCGCGCCCCACCCGATTGAGGGCAGACCGGAGAGCAGGTCTTGCCCATCCGGTCTTTGGTCTCCCGGCCCTGGACGCCTTAACTTCGACGGGTGACCGAGACCCCCATCCATATCGTCGGCGGCGGGCTCGCCGGCTCCGAAGCCGCATGGCAGCTCGCCGAGCGCGGCCATGACGTGGTGCTGCATGAGATGCGCCCCGTGCGCGGCACGCCGGCGCACAAAACCGGCCGCCTGGCCGAGCTGGTGTGCTCCAATACCTTCAAGAGCACCGAGCCCACCAACGCGCATGGCCTGCTCAAGGCCGAGATGCGGCTGCTCGGCTCGCTGGTGTTGTGGGCCGCCGACCGCGCCCGCGTGCCCGGGGGAAGCGCGCTCACCGTCGACCGCGACGTGTTCTCGCAGGCTGTGCACGAACGCCTGCACGCGCACCCGCGGATCGCGGTGGAGCGCGGCGAGGTCACGACCCTCCCGTCGCCCGGCATCGTCGCCACCGGGCCGCTCACGTCCGATGCGCTCGCCGAGGCCATTCGGGCGCGGCTCGGCGTCGCCTCGCTCGCGTTCTACGATGCCATCGCGCCCATCGTGGCGCGCGAGTCGATCGACGAGCAGGTCGTGTTCCGCGCCTCACGCTACGACCGGGAAACGATGGCAGGCGCGGACGCCGACGGCGCCTACCTCAACTGCCCGTTCACGCGCGACGAGTACGAGGCATTCCTCGACGCGCTCATCGCGGCGGACCAGTTCCACGGGCACGAGTTCGACGAGGCCCCGTACTTCGAAGGGTGCATGCCGGTGGAAGTGATGGCGCAGCGCGGGCGCGACGCGCTGCGCTTCGGCCCGATGAAACCGGTGGGGCTCACCGATCCGCGCACGGGGCGCCGGCCGTGGGCGGTGGCGCAGCTTCGCATGGAGGACCGCGCGGGCCAGATGTGGAACCTCGTGGGCTTCCAGACGCGGCTCCGGATCCCCGAGCAGAAGCGCGTCTTCACGATGATTCCGGGATTGGCGAACGCGGAGTTCCTGCGCTTCGGCAGCATCCATAGGAATTCGTATCTGAACTCGCCGGCGTCGCTCACCCCGCACCTCTCGCTCCGCGACGATCCGGCGACGCTTCTCGCCGGACAGCTCACCGGGGTCGAAGGCTATACCGAGAGCACGGCCACCGGTCTCGTGGCCGGCGTCAATCTCTCGCGCCTGCTGCACGGGCTCGACCCGCTCGTCCCGCCGGCGACGACGATGCTCGGCGCGCTGTACCGCTACCTGCGCGAGGCCGACCCGCGGCACTTCCAGCCCATGAACGCCAACTTCGGGCTCGTCGAGCCACTCGACGAGGAGGTGCGCGACAAGGCGAAGAAGCGGAGCATGCTCGCCGAGCGAGCGCTGGCCGACATGGCGCGGTGGCGGGACGAACTCGCACCGGTAGCGGCGCCGTCGTGAGCGACGCCACCCCGCCCGGCGACGTCGACGAATACCTGACGCATCTGGTCAAGGAGCGCGACGTTTCGCCGAACACCGTGTCGGCGTATCGCCGCGACCTGCACGAGTTCACCACCTTCCTGTCCGGATACTATGGCGCCGACGGGTGGACGTGGGAGGGTGTGGACCGGCTGGCGATGCGCGGGTTCCTGGGCCATTTGACCAGGCGCGGGCTTTCGCGCCGGTCGATGGCGCGCACGCTGAGCGCCGTCCGCGGCTTCTACCGTTTCCTGGCCATGAACGAGGTGGTCTCCGCCAATCCGGCGCGCGCCGTGGGCGCGCCCAGGCTGGAGAAGCACCTGCCCGGGTATCTGGACCGCGCGCAGATCGATCTGCTCTTTCAGCTGGCGGAGGCGCGGGCGATGGAGGGCCGGTTCGAGGACGTGCGCAACCTCGCGATCCTCGAGCTGTTCTACTCCACGGGCATGCGCGTGTCGGAGTTGGCGGGACTCAACCGGCCGGACCTCGATCTCATCTCGCAGCAGGTGAAGGTGCGGGGCAAGGGGCGCAAGGAGCGCATCGTGCCCGTGGGCGACCACGCCCAGCTCGCCATTCGCAATTACGAGGCGAAACGGGACGAATTGAGCGGCCGGGCGGGCGGGACGGGCGACCGCCGGGCGCTGTTCGTGGGGCGCACCGGACGCCGGCTCACGGTGCGCGCCGTGCAGAAGATCATGAGCAAGTTCCTATCGCAGGTGGACGAGGACGCGGGGCTCACCACGCACTCGCTGCGCCATACCTTCGCCACCCACCTGCTCGACGCCGGCGCCGACCTCCG
>DASVWS010000137.1:0-8531 GCA_036393095.1 Gemmatimonadaceae bacterium
CGTGGTCGAAGCCCAGGTAGCCGCGGTACCAGCCGTCGCCGAGCATGGCGCCCACGGCGTTGGCGCCGGCAAGGAGCATCGCCGTGACATCGTACGTCTGGTACTGCAGCCGGTGCGAGTACGACGTCCACCCCGGCGCCAACTCGGCGGTGCCGACGCGCTCGCCGTTCAGGAACACCCGGTTGAGCCCGAGTGAGGTGACGTAGAGGCGGGCCGAGCTGATGCGGCCCGCAAGCGTGAACTCCCGCCGCAGCAGCGGCGACGGCGTCTCGCCGCTGTCGGCGGGCGACGGCGGCGCGCCGATCCACTTCGCGGACCAGTCGTTGGCGTGCAGCAGCCCCGTTTCCCAGTAGGCGGGCGTGCTCCACGACGACGCGGCGCCGGCGGCGGTCCAGACGCGGACGCGCCAGTAGTAGCGCATCGCCGACTGGAGCGGCGGGCCATTGTACGACACGAATACCGAGGCCCCCGACCGGACGCGCCGCGAGTCCCAGAGCAGGTGCGCCCCGTGCGTGAGGCCGGCCGAGTCGGTGGCCACCTGGATCTCGTACGCCGACTGGATGGTGTTGCGGGCCGTCGAGGCGAGCTGCCAGCTCACCCGCGGGCGGAGGGCGTCGATGCCGAGGGGATCGACCTGGTACTCGGTGCGAAGGCCGGCCACCGTCGGCACGATCGGTGCCGGCGTGACGGGGCGCGATGCGCCGAGCGGAACGGCGACGACCAGTGACAGGCGAAGTGCCGGGCGGATGGGCAGCATGACATACGTTATCGATGGCGGCGTCGCGCCGCGATCGGCGGTCGCGCATGCGTGGCGCCGACCTGGCGCGGGCGGTCCGGTGACGCTAATATGCTTTTATGCGCACCACCGTGGATCTGCCCGACGATCTCTACCGCCGTCTCAAGGCGCGCGCCGCGCTCGGCGGGCTCAAGGTCCGCGAGCTGATGACGCAGTACGTCGAGCAGGGGCTGCGCTCACTTCCGACGCCGTCGAGCGAACGCGCGCGCAGTCAGCCGCCCGTCGCCGTACCGCCCACCGGAAAGCGGATTCGCGCGCTCACGCGCTCCCAGCTCCGGCGCATCGAGGAGGACGAGGAGATCGCCGGGCGTGCCCGACCTCGTCGACGCTAGCGTCTGGCTACCGCTCTCCGTCCCGGACCACGTGCATCACGAGCGCGCGCTCCGGTACTGGCACGAGGAGGCCGCGTCGTCCGTCGCCTTCTGCCGGGTGACGGCCCTCGCCCTGCTCCGACTGCTTTCGAACCCGCGAGTCCTCGGCCGGGCCGCGCTCACCGGTGCTGCGGCGTGGACTGCCCTGCAGCGCTGGCTTGCGCTCCCGGAAATCGTGCTGGTCGAGGAACCACCAGGCCTGGACGAACTACTCGCCGACTGGAGCGGCGAGCTGCCGCTGCGCGGCGGTGACTGGACCGACGCCTACCTCGCCGCGTTCGCTCGCGCAGGGAACTACCGCCTCGTCGCGTTCGACGGGGACTTCGCGCGGTATCGCGGCGTGACGTTTCTGCACCTCGCGGCCCGATAACCGGCAACCAGCTTCCCGCCGCCTACTCCCGGTCGACCTGCTCCCGGTAGTGCCGCTCGCCCGTGTCGCGATTGAAGTACACCTCGACCATCTTGCCGCTCGTCGGGTCGATGAACCGCTCCCCGGTGGCATGCCAGTTGCCAATGCGCGGGGGCGCCGGCGAATAGCGCCAACGTTCGAACAGCACACCTGCGGTGTACGCGCCGCCGGTGACGAGCAGGTAGAGCGCGGCGCCGAACGCGTGTACCGCCGCCGCCACGCCGCCCGCCACCAACAGGCCGACGCCGACGAGCACGACTAGCCGGCGGAGCACGTCAGGTGCCCGGATCCAGCCACACGGGGGCGCCTTCAGCCACCATTTCACCCATCTTGTGCCGATCCCCGACGAGGTGAACCCCATCATAGCGCCGCCGACGGTCCGGGGGGAGGTGCGGCCCCGTGGACGCAGCCGGCGAAAAACATCCTGGGCAACTGTCGGATCGGGCCGGATCCGTTCGTTGTACGGGTGAACGGACCGCGAGGTCCGGCAGACGCCGGAGCGCCGTTCCCACCCTCAGGAGGACTACGATGCGCACCACCAACGCTGTCGCGATCGCCATCCATGGCGTCGCACTGATCGCTCTGCTCGGCGCGGCCGGTCGAGCAGGGGCACAGGATGCCACGCCCCCCTATTCGCGCATGGCCCCGATCGAGCAGTATTTCATGGAGCCATCCGCCGAGATCGCGCTGGCGCGCACCGCCGCACCCGCGTCCATTTCGAGCAATGCGGAGGTCCTGGTGCTCGGGCAGCACGGATTCGAACCGGCGGTCAAAGGCACGAACGGGTTCGTGTGCATCGTCGAGCGCTCGTGGACGGGCGCGCCCGATGCCGACTTCTGGAACCCGAAGGTGCGCGTCCCGATCTGCTATAACGCGGCAGCGGCGCGCACCTACCTCCCGCGCAACGTCGAGGCGACCCGCCTGATCCTGGCGGGGCGCACGAAGGCTCAGGTGGAGCAGGCCATCATTGCCGCCACCGACGACCAACTGCCGCCAGTGGCACCCGGCGCGATGTGCTACATGCTGTCGAAGGAGGGATTCGGGGGCGACAGCATCCCGCACTGGCCTCCCCACCTCATGTTCTTCTATTCGAACACCGACCCCGCCACGTGGGGCGCGGGCCTGCCGGGCTCTCCCGTTCTTGCGTCCAGCGACCCGCGGGAACGACTGACGACGTTCGCGGTCGCCGTGTCGCGATGGTCCGACGGCACGGAAGGTCGTTGAATCCAACCATGCACGCATTCCGCCCCACCTACAGGAGACGCCCGCCATGCAATATCTGATTTCCGTGATCGACGACGGCACCGGCCCGGCCACGCCGGCCGAAGACGCCGCCATCGACGTGTTCAACGCCCGGCTCCAGGCCGGCGGCCACTGGGTGTTCGCCGGCGGCCTCGGGTCGACCGAATCGGCCACCGTCATCGACAACCGCGGCGGCAAGCCGGTGATCACCGACGGCCCGTTCGTCGAGTCGAAGGAGTATCTCGCCGGCTTCTGGATCATCGAGGCGCCGGACCTCGACGTGGCGCTCGAGCTCGCCGCCGAGGGATCGAAGAGCTGCAACCGAAAGGTCGAGGTGCGGCCATTCCTGAGCCCGGCGTGACCGGCGTCCACGCGGCGATCACGCGTGCCCACCGCGAAGAGTGGGCGCGCGTGGTCGCTGCGCTGGCCAGGCGCTTCGGCAGTCTCGACGTCGCCGAAGAGGCGGCCGCCGAGGCGTTCGCGGCCGCCGTCGTGCGGTGGCCGGCCGACGGCGTGCCGCCGAATCCCGGCGCCTGGCTCACCACGACGGCGAATCGCAAGGCGATCGACTGGATCCGGCGTGAGAGCAAGCGCACCGGCAGGGAGCAGGAGGCCCGGATCTACGACGGCAACGACGAGCCGACGCCGCTCGACGCCATCGAAGACGACCGGCTCCGCCTGATCTTCACCTGCTGCCACCCGGCGCTCTCGATGGAGGCGCGCGAGGCGCTGACGCGGCGCATGGCCGGCGGTCTGACCGTGGCCGAGATCGCTCGCGCCTTCCTGGTGCAGGAGAGCGCCATGGAGCAGCGGATCACGCGCGCGAAGGCCAAGATCCGCCTGGCGCACATCCCGTACCGGATTCCGTCGGTGGAGGATCTGCCGGAGCGCATCTCCGGCGTGCTCACCGTCCTCTACCTCGTCTTCAACGAGGGCTACCTGGCGACCGGTCCCGGGCACGATCCCATCCGTCCCGGCCTGACGGCGGAGGCCATCCGGCTCACGCGTCTTCTGCATTCTCTTATGCCGGAGGACGGCGAGGTGGCCGGGCTGCTGGCGATGATGCTGCTCATCGAGGCGCGCCGGCCCGCCCGCGTGTCGGCGGGCGGCGAGCTGGTGCCGCTCGCCGAGCAGGACCGCGGGGTGTGGGACGCGGCGCTGATCGCCGAGGGGCATCGACTGGTACGCGAGCGGCTGGCGACGGGCGTGGCGCCGGGCGCCTACCAGATTCTCGCCGCGATCAATGCGGTGCACACGTCGGCGCGACATGTGCGAGAGACCGACTGGTCGCAGGTCGTCGCGCTGTACGACCAGCTCGTGCACCTGGACCCGTCGCCGGTCGTCGCGCTCAACCGGGCGATCGCCGTCGCCGAGCTGGACGGTCCGGCGGCGGCGCTGGCGATCGTCGACCGCCTCGAGGAGAAGTTGGCCGGCTATCACGCGTATCATGCGGCCCGCGCCGACCTGCTGCGGCGACTGGGGTTGCACCGGGAGTCGCGCGCGGCGTACGACCAGGCCATCGCGTTGGCGGGCAACGTCGGCGAGGTGGCGTACCTCACGCGCCAGCGCGACCGGCTGCTGTAGACGGCATTCGATCCTCCTCGCACGAATACGGTCACGCTCAAGCTGGCATTCGTGCTTATCCTCGCTCGATCGAGGTAGTAGGGAGCCGCTGGCAGGCAGTCGACCCAGTTCCGGCATTTCTGTGTGCGTGCCCGGATGGCGGAACTGGTAGACGCGTGTGCCTGGTAAGCACATGCTCGCAAGAGCGTGCGGGTTCGATTCCCGCTCCGGGCACGACCTCAGCAATTGGTTGACTCGGCGTCGTGAAAACAATAGACTTCGCTCGCTTACCAGGCACATCAGGTCGACCAAACCGCCCGCGCCCTGTTGGGGTCGCGGGCGGTTTGCATTTGCGCATTCGGCCGCGTGCGACGCCGAGGTGGGTGGCCGCCCACCGCCCCGCCCCCGGGCATTCCGTTACACCCCGGTGAGGCATCCTCCGTCTTCCTGTCCTTCCGTTTCCGCGTACGATCCCAGCATGCGCGGAAAACCGACGACGCACGCCGGCGCGCAGGGAGGCGGAAGATGTCCGATCGTCACCTCATCATCATCGGGGGCGGGCTCGCGGGACTCTCCGCGGGGTGCTACGCCCAACGCAGCGGCTTCCGCGTCACGATCGTCGAGCACAACCTCGCGCTCGGCGGCGTCTGCACCGCCTGGCAGCGTGGGCCATATGCGGTGGACGGGTGCATCCACTGGCTCACCGGCGGCGCGTTCGACCAGGTGTACGAGGAGCTGGGGATCCTGCCCGCCGTCGGGCTGCGCGTGCTCGACACGTGGGCCACGTATCGCGACGGGAGCACCGGCTTCGAGGTCGCGTTCACGCGGGACCTCGACGCGCTGGAACGCCGGCTCGCCGACGCGGCGCCGGACGATGGCGCCGAGCTCGAACGCCTGCACGAGGGCGCCGAGGCGCTGGTCGCCATGCATCCGTCGATGGATGCGCCGGAGTTGTCGAGCGTCGCCGGCTCGCTCCGCTCGCTGTGGGAGTCGCGCAGCGCGGTCGGCCCGCTGGTGCACTTCCGGAAGCCCATGGGAACGTGGGCAGCGGACCATCTGCGGAGCGCGCAGCTCCGGCGGATGTTCAACCGGATGATGCCCGAAACCACGCCGGCCTTCTTCCTGCTCATGGTGCTGGGCTACCTGAAGCGCGGCTACCTGTCGCGGCCCATCGGCGGCACCGCCGCCTTCCGCGACGCGCTGGTGAAGTCGTACGAATCGCTGGGCGGCGAGGCGCTGGTGAATGCCACGGTGGACGAGATCGTGGTGCGCGGCGGGCGCGCGCGCGGCGTGCGGCTCTCCGACGGGTCGATGATCGAGGGCGACTACGTGCTCTCGACGTCGAGCGGGCCCGAAACCGTGCAGCGCCTGCTCGGCGGGCGGTTCGAGGGCGGCGAGATGGAGCAGCGGCTCGCCAGGTGGAAGATGTTCGACCCCATCGTGCTCGCCAGTTTCGGCGTGTCGGTGCCGCTGGCGGAGGCGCCGAGCCTGTTGACCATCGACCGGGTGCCGTCGTTCGAGGTGGGCGGGCGCGCCAACGACGCCCTGATGATCCGCGTCTGCAACGACGACCCGTGCTTCGCGCCGGAAGGGCACACGGTGATCCAGGCGCTGCTGCCGACGAACTACGAGTGGTGGGCCACGCGCGGCAGCGGCTACAACGCGGCCAAGGACGAGCTGACCGAGCGGCTGATCGGCGTGCTGGAGCCGCACTTCCCGGCGATATCGGGGCACGTCCGCATGACCGACCTTGCGACGCCGCTCACGTACTGGCACATGGCGCGGTCGTGGCGGGGCGCGTTCGAGGGATGGATGCCGAGCGCCGAGACGATGTTCGCGCACGTGCGGAAGACCCTGTCGGGGCTCGAGGGTTTCTATATGGCCGGGCAGTGGGTGGAGCCGGGGGGCGGCGTGCCGACGGCGGTGATGAGCGGGCGGCATGCCGCGCAGCTCATCTGCAAGGATGCGGACCGGCCGTTCGTGGCCGGCGGTCACTCGCGATTGAGCGCCGCGATGGGATCGACGCGCAGGGCCTCCCGCGCCGGCAAGTAACACGCAAGAACGGCCACGACCACGAGGACGCACGCAACGGCCACGAACGTCGCCGGATCGTGTGGACTCACCCCGAACAACTCGGCGTCCATCGCGCGCGTGAGTGCGAGCGCGCCGACCGCCCCCAGCACCGTGCCGATCGCGGCCATTCGCAGTCCTTCGCCGATCACCAGGCGCAGGATGTCGCCGCTGCCGGCGCCGAGGGCGACCCGCACCCCGATTTCGCGGACGCGCTGCCGCACGAGATACGCCACCACGCCATAGATTCCCACGCACGCGAGCAGCAGCGCGAGCGCGGCGAACACGCTCAGGAGCAGCATGGTGAGCGTGCGCGCCGAGTACGAGTGCGCCACCAGCGCGTCCATCGTCTGCACGCCGTAGATCACGTCCTGCGGCTCGAAGCGGTGCACGGCCGCGCGGACGTCGGCCAGGACGCTACCCGGCTCGCCACGCGTTCTCAGCACGACTTCCACGGCGCTCGCCGCAAGCGGCATGAGCTTCTCGGGCAACTGCATGAACGGATAGTAGATCTGCGCCTCCACCGCCGACGCGGGATCGGCATCCACGCGGTATTGCCTCACGTGCGCCACCACGCCCACGATCGTCGCCTGTACGTCGAACCCGGTGACGTTCAGCCGCTGCCCGATCGGGTTCTCGTGGGGGAAGTACTGCCGGGCGAAGTCCTGGTCGATGTCGACGACGATCGGGGCGTGCTCGTCGTCCTGGTCGGTCACGAACCGGCCGCGCAGCAGCCGGAGCCCCATCGCCCGGCGGTAGCCCGCCTCGACCAGGAAGCAGCTCGTCTGCGGCATATCGTTGAGGTCCGGGGGCCTGGGCGTCCCTTCGATCCAGAAAGGCAGCGAGGTGTCGTGCATCATCGGCACGGAGCCGAGCGTGACCGACCACGCCTCGATGCCCGGAACATTGCGGATCGCGGCATCGAACGCGCGCACCCGCGCCCGCGTCTGGGCCGGCGTGGTCTGCGGCGTGGACGGGAGGGAGACGACGAACTCGACGACGTGGTCGGGGCGGAATCCCAGATCGACGTGCCAGAGCGCCTGCATCGTGCGGACCATCAGCCCGGCGCCGACGAGCAGCATCAGCGCGAGCGCGATTTCGGCGGCCACCAGGCTGCGCTGCAGACGGTGCCGTGCCGCGCTCACCCCGCGCCCGGACTGCTTCAGCACGTCGTGGAGGCTCGCCCGCGACGCGGTAAGCGCGGGCACCAACCCGAACACCACGCCCGTGCCCAGCGACACGGCGATCGTGAATGCGAGCACCCGGCCGTCGAGGTGGACGTCGGCCGCGCGGGGAAGCGCGGCGGGCAGGACGGCGAGCACTTCCCGCGTGCCCCAATAGGCGAGCACCAGCCCGAGGGCACCGCCCACCGCGGCGAGCACGGTACTCTCGGTGAGGAGCTGGCGCACGAGGCGCGAGCGCGCCGCGCCCAGTGCGCCGCGGATCGCGAACTCGCGGGAACGCCCGGTGGCGCGCGCGAGCAGCAGATTGGCCACGTTGGCGCAGGCGATCAGCAACAGGAATCCCACGGCGCCGAACAGCACGAGCAGATACGGCCGCACGCTCCCCACGATGTCCTGCTTGAGCGGCACCACCGCGATGCCGAGCTGCTTGTCGGCCTCGGGGTACGCCTTGGCGAGGCTCGCGGCGATCGCGTCCATGTCGGCGCCCGCCTGCGCCACGGTGACGCCCGGCTCGAGCCGGCCCACGGCGTGTGTGCTCACCTGAACGCCGCGGTCGAGGAACGAGCGGTCGGTCCACTGCCCGATCGGTACGTAGACGTCCTGCTGCGCGCCGCGGAAGGCGAAGCCGGCGGGCATCGCCCCGATCACGACGTACGGGACGCCGTTCAGCTGCACCGTGGTGCCGACGACCGAAGGGGAGCCGCCGAACGCGCGCTCCCAGAAACCGCCGCCGAGGATCACCACGGGGGCGCCGCCGGGCCGGTCGTCCGACGGCGTGAAGTCGCGCCCCACCGCCGGTGTCTGCCCGAAGGTGCGGAAGTAGTCGGCCGACACCATCGACCCGGAGACCCGCTGCGTCCGATCGGAGACGGCGAGGTCGTAGTCCTGGCCCCGAT
>DASVWS010000138.1:0-10631 GCA_036393095.1 Gemmatimonadaceae bacterium
CTCGCCGTCAAGCGCAACCCGCGGTGGTCGGGCACGCGATATCCCGCCGGGATCGCGTTCTCGCCGGACGGGCGGTGGCTGTACGCCGCGGAGAATCTGGCCGACTCGCTTGCCGTGATCGACGTGGCGAGCGGACAGGTGGTGCGCCGCTACGCGACCGGCGCGTATCCGTACGCAGTCGTGGTTGCCCCGAACGGGAAGGTGTACGTGTCGGCGTGGGGGGGCTTCACCGTGTCGGAGTTCACGCCGGAGGCCAGCGGCTACTCGACGCGGACGATCGCCGTGGGGCGCCACCCGTCGGCGCTGCTGCTCAACAAGTCGGGCACGCGGCTGTTCGTCGCCTCGGGGAGCACGGACCGGGTGATCGTGGTCGGCACGGGTGACCACCGGATCGTGGAGACGCTGCTGGATCCGCCGCCGGCGGGCCCGGGCGAGGGGAGCACGCCGAACGCACTCGCGCTTTCGGCGGACGGCACGCGGTTGTTCGTCGCCGAGGCCGACGCGAACGCGGTCGCGGTGTTCGACCTCGCCGCGGAGACGTCGGGCGTCGCCGGCGCCACGGGCACCGACGCGCTGGCGGGCCGGATTCCCACGGCGTGGTATCCGTCGCTCGTCGCGGCGCTGCACGACACGCTGTTCGTGGCGGCCTCCAAGGGGATGGGCACGCATGCCAATCCCGCGGGGCCATGGCCGATTCTCAGCGCAGCCCACAGCAAGGGGCGCAACTACACGCTGGGACAGCTCGACGGCTCGGTGATGCTCGCTCCGGTGGCGAATGCGCGCGGCGCCGAGCTGGCGGCGCTCTCACAGCGCGTCGTGCGCGCCAATGCGTGGGACGGCTCCACTGCGCGTGCCGGCAGCTACCCGCCGTTCGAGCACGTCATCTACATCATCAAGGAGAACCGGACGTACGACGAAGTGTTCGGCGACATGCCGTCGGGCGACGGCGACTCGTCGCTGGTGTTCTTCCCGCGCAAGGATTCGCCGAACCATCACGCGATCGCCGACCGCTTCGGCCTCTTCGACCGGTTCTTCACGAACGCCGAGGTGAGCGCCGACGGGCACAACTGGTCCACGGCGGCGTACGCCACGGATTATCTGGAGAAAACGGTGCAGTCCCAGTATTCCGACCGCGGACGCGCATACGAGTACGAGGGAGCGGTGCTCGGCGCCGGCGCCGCCCGGATCCCCGAGGAAGACGCGGCCGCGCCGGCCATGGGCTACCTGTGGGACATGGCGCACCAGAAGGGGATCACGTTCCGGAACTACGGCGAATTCGTGGTGCCGGGATCGATGGACCCGGACGATCCGCTGCCCGCCGGCTATCGCGGCGACAAGCCGTTCCTCGTGGCGCACACCGATCCCGACTATCCGGGATTCGACCTCCGGATCCGCGATCAGCATCGCGTGGGCATGTGGCAGAAGGAGTTCGACCAGTACGTGCGCACGAATTCCCTGCCGGCGCTGGAAATCGTGCGGCTGCCCAACGACCACACCTCGGGCGCGCAGGCCGGCGCACCGACGCCGCTGGCGGCGATGGCCGACAACGACCTCGCGCTGGGGCGCATCGTGCAGGCGGTGTCGCACTCGCCGTACTGGAAGAACACCGTGCTCTTCGTGCTCGAGGACGACGCGCAGAACGGTCCCGACCACGTGGACTCGCACCGTTCGCCGATGGAGGTCATCTCCGCGTACAATCGTCCTGGCACCATCCACCGCTGGACGAACACGACCGACGTGCTGCGGACGATCGAGGAGATCCTCGGCCTGAAGTCGATGTCACAATTCGACTATTACGGAAGGCCCCTGCGCCACATCTGGGCGAGCACGCCGGACCTGACGCCCTACACGGCGCTCACGCCGGCGACGTCACTCGACGCGGTGAACCCGAGCACGGGACGCGGCGCGCGCGAATCGCGGAAGCTCGACCTCGAGGTGGAGGACATGGCGAACATGGACCTGTTCAACCACATCCTGTGGCGCCAGATGAAGGGAGATTCCGTGCCGTATCCCGGGACGCACCGGATTTCGGCGCAGGAGATCAAGACGGGACGGTGAGTCGCCGGCCCTAGTTCTTGTGCCGGAACGTGATCCGGCCGCGGCTCAGGTCGTATGGCGATACTTCGATGGTCACGCGATCGCCGGCGAGCACGCGGATACGGAAACGCCGCATGTTGCCGCCGAGCGTCGCGAGCACGGTGTGGCCGTTGCTGAGCAACACCCGAAACGTGGCGTTGGGCAGCACTTCGGTCACCTGACCTTCGAGTTGTATCGCCTCTTCCTTTGCCATCCAGCCTCTCTGAGGGGGTCCGCGACGGGCTCGGGGAACTCACGGGCGCAGCCGTCGCCGCCGGAAGTCTAGGATACCCCCCGCCCCCCGTCAACGCAGCGGTGCGGCGCCGCGCGCCGGCATGAGGGTGCCGTGGGCCGAGCGCACGTTTTAGCTTTCGCCGTTGACCGGGGTGCCCGTGCACACATCCGCGCACGCGCTGAGATCACACCCGTCGAACCTGAACCGGTTCATACCGGCGTAGGGAGTCACCCATGGACCATCGATCCGCCAACGCGGCGCGCCTGCCGGCGTGCTTCCGCACGCCCCCCATCGCCACGCGGAGGGCCGCCGCATGATCGCCGCTTCCCTTCTCGCCCTGCTGCTCGCGGCGTCGAGCGTCACCGGGACGGTCCGCGACAGCCGCACCCACGCCCCGCTGGCCGGGGTCCGCGTCGAGGCCGTTGGCGATGCGGCGGCCGCCACCACCGGCGCCGACGGGCGGTTCTCGCTGGACGCCGCCCTGCCCGCCCACCTCCGCTTCACCCGCGCGGGCTACACCGCCCGCGATCTCGACGTCACCGGCGACACCGCGCTCGTAGTGGATCTCGTGCCCGTGGTGCAGACGCTGGAGCGCGTGACCGTCTCGGCGCTGCGCGCCGGCAGCGCGGCGCCCATCTCGGCGGACGTCGTGACGCGGCGCGAGATCCAGGACCGCTCGTTCGGCCAGGAGCCGCCGCTGCTGCTGGCGAACACGCCGTCGTTCACGTCGTACGCCGAACAGGGCGGGTACTCGGGCTACAGCTACATCCGGCTGCGCGGCATCGACCAGACGCGCATCAACCTCACGCTCGACGGCATTCCGCTCAACGATCCCGAGGACGAAGTGTTCTACTTCGCGGATTTTCCGGGCGTCATGGGCGACGTGCAGTCGGTGCAGATCCAGCGCGGCGTCGGCACGAGCACGAACGGCACTGCGTCGTACGGCGGGTCGATCAACTTCGAGACGCTGTCGCTCACCGGCACGCCCGCGGGCGGCCACGTGGAGCTGGGCTCGGGCGCGTGGAACACGCGGCGCGGCTCCGTGGACTACGCGTCGGGGCTCCTGCCCAACCGCCTGGCGTTCTACGCGCGCCTCTTCGACCAGAGCACCGACAGCTACCGCGAGCACGCCGGGGACATGTCGCATTCCGGATTCTTCAGCGGCGGCTACTTCGGCGACCACGACATCCTGAAGGTGACGGCGCTGGCGGGGCAGGAGCACAGCCAGCTCGCCTACTACGCCTCGGCGGAGTCGACGCTGGTGCGCGACCGCCGCGACAACCCGCTGTCGCCGAACGAGCGCGACGACTTCGGCGAGCAGCTCGGGAGCATCGTGTACACGCACCTGATCGACCCGCGCTCGTCGATCTCGACGACGCTCTACGGCATCTCCGCCACCGGGTACTACGACGTCATCTACGGCGAGACCGACCGCTACCACCTGGACTTCTGGTGGAATGGATTGATGAGCACGTACAGCTACCGCGGCGACCGCGGGCGGCTGGACATCGGCGTGCACGCGGCGAACTACCACCGCGACCACTACGACTACACGTTCCCCGACCTCGCCAATCGCGTGTATTCGAACCGCGGCATCAAGCGCGAGGCGAGCGGCTACGTGAAGGGCAGCTACGACACGGGCCCGGTCACGTGGTTCGGCGACGTGCAGGCGCGCTACGCGTGGTGGCGCTACGTACCCAGCGCCAACGCCGGCATCGCCGCGCAGAGCATCAGCTGGCGGTTCCTGAATCCCAAGGGCGGGCTGACCTGGCACGTGACGCCGGCGTTCAGCGCCTACGCGTCGTACGGAGTGAACGGCCGTGAGCCGGCCCGCAACGACATGCTGGCGGGATTCGACAATCTCGATACGTCGAACGTGGCGTTCGTGGGGAGCTTCGACCGCGTGCGTCCGGAGACGGCGCACGATCTGGAGACCGGCGTTCACTACGGCGCGGCGCGCCTGGCGGTGGATGCCGACGTGTACGACATGGAATTCCGCAACGAAATTGCCGCCATCGGGCAACTCAGCTATCTCGGGCTGCCGCTGCGGCAGAACGTGCCCGCCAGCACGCGCCGCGGCGTGGAGGCGACCGTCACGTGGCGGCCGCTTTCCGACGTCACGGCCTCCGTGAACGGCGCCGTGAGCCGCAACTGGATCGCCGCGTACACCGACGCCTCCACCGGCACCACCTACCGGGACGTGCCCCCCCTGCTCACGCCGCCGGTGTCGTCCAACCAGCGCGTCGGCTGGGCGCCGGCGCGCGGATTCCGGGTGGCGATCGAGGGGCAGTACACGGCGCGGTCGTATCTGGACAACACCGGGAACCCCCGGTTCGTGCTCCCGGCCGCCTACCTGACCAACGCCGAGATCGGCTGGCGCGATCCGGCGCGTCACGTCGAGGTGACGCTGTTCGTCAATAATCTGGCCGATGTGAACGGGTACGGCAGCGGATACACGGACGGATCGATATCGTATTACTATCCTCTGCCACCGCGAAACCTGTTCCTTCAGGTGCGGGCCGGATTCTGAGCCTTCCAACGGCGGAGGGGAGAGCCGCCGGCACTTGAGAATCGGCGCAGGGAAGCGGATACTCCACGTTCACCCGCACCGTAATGCCGCAAGCGCCCGTCTCCCCCGAACAACTGAAGGACGCGTGCCTGCTGCTCGTCGACGACGAGCAGACGAATCTGACGCTGCTCCGACTCATCCTCGGACGCGCCGGGTACACACGCGTCCACACGCTGTCGGACGCGCGCGACGTCCTGCCGCTCGCGCGCGCGCTCAATCCGGACCTCGTGGTGCTCGACCTCCGGATGCCGACGATGAGCGGATTCACGGTGCTCGAGGGGCTGGTGGAGCAGACCGCGCCGGACGAGTTCCTGCCGATTCTGGTGGTCACCGGCGACGCGAGCCAGACGGCGCGCCAGCGCGCGCTCAAGCTCGGCGCCAAGGATTTCCTCACCAAGCCCTTCGAAGCCACGGAAGTCCTGCTGCGGATCCACAACCTGCTGGTGACGCGCATGCTGCACGAGTCGGTGCGCGCGCAGAACGAATTGCTGGAAGCCAAGGTCAAGGAGCGCACCGAGCAGCTGGAGCGCGCCGCGCGCCAGGCCGAGGACGCCAATCGGGCCAAGAGCGTGTTCCTGGCGACGATGAGTCACGAACTGCTCACGCCGCTCAACGCGGTGATCGGGTTCGCCAACGAGCTGCAGAAGAACAGCGCCGGCAACCTGCTGCCGCAGGACGTCACCTACGTCCAGCGCATCCGGAACAACGGCATGCATCTGCTGCGCGTGATCAACGACGTGCTCGACCTTTCCAAGGTCGAGGCGGGACGCATGGAACTGGAGCTGGCGCCGGTGGCGCTGGACCGCGTGGTCAAGGAAACGCTCCAGGAAATCGAGAGCCGTGCCGTGGGCACGGCGGTGGTGCCGCGCGTCTCGCTGCCCGCGGCGCTGGCGCCCATCAAGAGCGATGAGGTCAAGCTGCGGCGCGTGCTCGTGAACCTGGTGGACAACGCGGTCAAGTTCACCGAGGCGGGCAGCTTCCGCGTGGGGATCATCAGCGAGGCGGGCACCGGCCGGCCGCTGCGGCTGGACGTGATCGATACCGGCATCGGCATCGCGCCCGAGCACATCGACAAGATCTTCTCCGCCTTCGAGCAGGTCGAATCGGGCACGCGGCGGCGGCACGAAGGGATCGGCCTCGGCCTGTCCATTTCGCGAGCGCTGTGCGAGGCGCTCGGCTACCGGCTGACCGTGGTCAGCGAGCCCGGCCGCGGCTCGGCGTTCAGCGTGCTCTTCTCACCCGACGCCGAACCCCCGCGCACGTATGACGACGCGCTTCGCGCATATGCTCCCACCTCCAACGAGGCAGGCACGCGTGGCGCATAGACGGGGTTCAGCCGTCGTCGCGGGCGCGGTGCTCGTCGCCCTGCTCGCGCCCGCGCTCGCCGCGCAGTCGGCGGCGCGCTCCCCGCGTTCCGAGCGCGAGGATCAGCCGGCCGTGGCCGCGCCGAAACCGGCGCCCCGGGCGCCGGCGCCGCAGCCGGTGTGGCCCGTGGATGGACCGGCGCCGCTCCCCGGCGCGATCCTCCCCGCGCACCGGATCGTGGCGTTCTACGGAAATCCGCTCTCGCCGCGCATGGGCATTCTGGGCGCGCTGCCGCCGGACCGCATGCTCGCCAAGCTCGACACCGAAGTGGCGGCCTGGAACGCGGCCGATCCGGCCACGCCCGTGATCCCGGCGCTGCAGCTCATCGTGAGCGTGGCGCAGGGACAGCCGGGGCGCGACAGCATGTATCGCGCGCGCATGCCGGACACGCTGATCGCGCGCGTGGCCGGCTGGGCGCAGGAGAAGAACGCACTGTTGTTCCTGGACGTACAGGTGGGGCACAGCAGCGTGGAGAAGGAGCTGCAGCGCCTGCTGCCGTACCTGGCGCGCCCGACGGTGCATCTGGCGCTCGACCCCGAGTTCGCGATGAAGGACGGCAGCACGCCGGGACAGAGGATCGGGACGCTCGACGCCCGCGACGTGAACTACGCGATCGGTGTGCTGGACAGCCTGGTGACGGCCAACGACCTGCCGCCCAAGGTGCTCATCGTGCACCGGTTCACCCGCCGCATGCTCACCAATGCGCACCGCATCAAGCTCGACCCGCGCGTGCAGGTGGTGGTGGACATGGACGGCTGGGGGCCGCGGTCACTCAAGGAGGACAGCTACCGCGCGTACGTGTACGCGGAGCCGGTGGAGTACACGGGGTTCAAGCTGTTCTATCACAACGACACGAAGGGCGGGAATTTGCTGATGACTCCCGCCGAAGTCCTCAAGCTCTTCCCCGCCCCGTTGTACATCCAGTACCAGTAGCCGCCGGCCGGCGGCGCGTCGCGGCTAGTTCGGTCCGAGCGCGTTGATCAGCACCGAGTCGGAATAGGCGGTCTGCGAGCCCTTGGGCGTGAAGCTCCCGAGGACCCACGTGGAGCCGGGCACGATCGTGGTGACGAGCCCGTGGGCGTCCACCTTCGCCACCGTGGTGTCGCGCGATACCCAGGCCGTGTCGCCCACCAGCGCGAGGGCGTTGAAGCCGCCATCGTACGTCGTACCCTGAAGCTGGACCGTGTTGCCCGCCAGGACGCTGGCGGTGTCCTGGTTGCTCGTGTTGCGGACGACGAAGTAGGCGATCGATCCGCTGATGATCGTGATTCCGTTTCCGGGGGCACTGCCCCCGCAGGCCGAGATCACCAGAGCGCTCCCCAGCCCGGCCAGAAGCGCGGTCATGCGTCGCATACACATCCTCCGAACGATCGGGTCTCCCCGGGGCCGTCCCCGGGCGGTTCAGCAGAAGTTAGCGGGCTCCTTCAGACGCCGGAACTGCGCGCGCCCGCCCTCGTTCCTACGCCGGCGGCCGGTCCCGGTTCCCGGGTCCCGGCGCGCCGGAAAAACACATGGTGCCGGGAAGCGGCGAATCGCTTCCCGGCCCATCACGCGATGCTCACGGCGACGACGGCGCCGTCCACGTGTTGTTCGTGCGATCGATGTCGAGAAGCCGATGGTCCGGGTCGAGCTCGACCTTGGTGAGCTTCTTGCCGACGAACGTGTACTGCCGCTGGAAGCGCACGCTGTTCATGTACCACGATTCAGCCGGATAATCGAAGTCCTCGGTCGTGCCGTCGGAGAACGTGAAGCGGCCGATGATCGGCAGCACGCCGCGTTCACGGTTGCCGAAGACGACGATGACCTGCTCGCTGTCGCCGGCGGCGCGCGTGACCACGGTGTCGATCGCCTGGTCGAACGTGTCGTTGGTTTCGAAGAACTCGCGCCAGTACCAGTCGAGCCGGCGGCCGCCGGCGTCTTCCATGGTGCGGAAGAAGTCGGACGGCGTGGGATGCTTGTAGGCCCAGCGGTGGATGTACTCGCGGAATCCGTCGTCGAAGGCGCTGTCGCCGAGCACGACGTCGCGCAGCAGGTGCAGGGCCATCGAAGTCTTCGTATACTGGTTGATGCCGAGCAGGAGCGGGTTGACGCGGTCCGGCCCGACGTCGATCGGCCGGTCGTACCCCGCCTTCATGATCATCTCGATCTGCTGCCGCTCCTCGGCCTCGCGCTGCGCCTCGGAGCCCTTCTGCGGATAGCGGCGGGCTTCGGAGAAGGTGTTGATGAAGGTGTTGAAGCCCTCGTCCTGCCAGAAGTGCATCCGCTCGTTGGAACCGACGATCATCGGGAACCAGTTGTGCCCGATTTCGTGCGTGATGACGTTGTACAGGTCGTACACGCTGTCGCCGTGCGCTTCCATGGCGAGCATGGGATATTCCATGCCGCTGATCGGCCCCTCGGCCACGGTGATCTGCGGATAGGGGTACGGGAACCAGCGCGTGGAGTATTCGAGGATCGACATCCGCGCCTCGTCGGCCGCGTCGGACCACGGATACATGGCCGACGGCCGGTAGTACGCCTGCGCGAGCACGCCCTTCCAGCTCGACGCGTCCCACAGGTATTGCGGCGACGTGGCCCAGGCGACGTCGCGCACGTTGTGGGCGGCGAACTTCCACGTCTGGGTGCCCGACTTCGTGGGCCGCGCGCTGCCGTCGTCCAGCTCGGCCTTCGTCACGATGTGAATGGTGGTGTCCGATGTGGCGGCGCGCTTCAGGCGCGCCATCTCGGCCCTGGTGAGAACGGCGGCCGGATTCTGCAGCGTGCCGGTGGCGGCCACGATGTAGCCCGCGGGCACGGTCACCGAGAGGTCGAAGTCCCCGTACTCGCGGTAGAATTCGCCCTGTCCGAGATAGGGCTCGATGTTCCATCCCTTCACGTCGTCGTACACGCAGACGGCGGGATACCACTGGCCGAACTCGAACAGCGACCCGTCGTAGCCCATGCGGTCGGCGCCGTGCTCGGGAATCGCGAAGTGCCAGGCGATGTCGAGCACGACCTTCTGCCCGGGCTTGAGCGGCTCGGCGAGGTTGATGCGCATGACGGTGGTGGAGACGCGCGTGGTGAGGGGCACGCTCTTCCGGCCGGGCATCACTTGCTCGACCCTGTCGATCACGTCGCCGCCCTGGAAGCCGCGGGCGCCGAACCGCGTGTTCGGCCCGTACACGAACGAGTTGAGCGACCCCTTCTTGAACGCGTCCTGCTCCACCTGCACCCAGATGTAGGGCAGCGTGGCGGGCGAATTGTTGGTGTAGGTCAGCCGCTCGGTGCCGGTGAGCACGCGGGTCGTGGTATCGAGCGTGGCATCGAGCACGTAGTCGGCGCGGTTCTGCCAGTAGAGCGGCCCCGGCGCGCCGGAGCCGAGCCGGAACGCGTTGGGCGTGGGCAGCTCGAGCGGCGCGAAGATCGACGTATCGCCGACGCCGGTGGAGGGGGCGGCGACGGGACGCTGGGCGGCGGCGGTGGCGGCCATGCCGCCCGCCGCGGCGGCGGAAAGCAGAATGCGAAGTGTGGTACGCACGGAAAATCTCACCCCGATGGGAAGAAATAATTGGCTGCGCGATGTTGCAGGATACACGCACGCACCCGCCCCGGGCCAGCGCCGCGGGCGTAAAGGATGTGTTCGCCCGCCGCGCCGGGCGGCGCGCTCGTCAGGAGTCGGCCGCCTCGACCGCCGCGCCGGCCGCCGCGCCCCGCCGGCGGTACCAGTAGGCGATGCCGAGCAGGAACGCGCTCACGACGAGGTACGAGGCGATGCGCATGCTCACCGAGGCCACGGCGCTCACCGCGGTGAGCGCGCGCACGGCCGCGACCACGGCGAGCAGCAGTCCGGCATGGCGCATGACCCGCACGTCGCGCCGCCGGCCGGCCCACACCAGCGCCACGGCCGTGCCGGCTTCCAGGCTCACCACGGCGAACGTCGCCACCGACGGGCTCCACGCGCGTCCCAGCTCGCCGTGCGCCCACACGAAGGCCCACACCCACGGCGCGGCGGGCACCCACTGCCGCACGACGCGCACGTCGTCGTCCGGGCGCGCGCCGCTGCCCGCGGGCCCCGCGGCGGCGAGCCCGCCTGCCATCGCCGCCGCCGCGCGGGCCGCCACCACGCACGCCGCCAGCACGAGGAGCGCCGCCAGCGATGCCCGCGTCGCGAACGGCGCGTAGGCGAACGCCGGCCGCGCGTCCATGAGTATCCACGTATGGACACCCGCGGCCACGAGCGCCGCCGCGAGCCCGGCCAGCCACGACACGCTGGGCCGCCAGCGCACGGCCGCCACCAGCACGACGGCGAGCGCGGCATTGGCCGCCGGATGCCCGATCGACGACGACCAGGGCGCGAGCGCGCCCGCGGCCAGCGCCGCCGCGGAGGCGGCCAGCGCCAGCGCGTCG
>DASVWS010000139.1:0-28138 GCA_036393095.1 Gemmatimonadaceae bacterium
GGTTCGGCGACGCCGTCACGGAACGCGACTGGCCTGAGCTCTGGCTGTCCGAAGGCTTCGCGACGTACTTCGCGGCGCTGTGGGCGGAGCATGCGCACGGCGACAGCGTCTTCCGGGAGACGATGCTCGGCATCCGCGATCACATACTGAACGACGAGCGCGTGGCCACGCGGCCGGTGATCGACACGATGGAAACCAACCTGATGGCGCTGCTCGACGCGAACAGCTACCAGAAGGGCGGCTTCGTGCTGCACATGCTGCGCCGGGAGCTCGGCGACAGCGCGTTCTTCCGCGGCCTTCGGATCTATTTCCACGCGCACGAGTTCGGGAACGCGACGTCGGCGGACCTGCGCGATGCGCTCGAGCAGGCCTCCGGGCGGCCCCTGCAGTGGTTCTTCGATCAATGGCTGCGGCGCCCGGGGTATCCGGAGCTCACCGTCGAATGGTCGTACGACGCGTCGGCGCGCGCCGTGCACGTCACGGTGGCGCAGGGCGACCGGTTCGGATTCTTCCGCGTGCCGTTGACGCTGGAATTGCGCGACGCCGGCGGTCAGGCCCAGGACGCCACCATCGACCTCGACGCGACCGCGCAGACGACGGCGACGATTCCCGTCCGGCTCGCGTCGGCGCCCACGGCGCTGGTGGCGGACCCCGACGTGTCGCTCCTCGCGCGCATCGTCGTGAAGTAGCGGGCGCTGCGGTCAGCGGCCGATGCGCCGCGCCTCCACCATCAGGCAGCGGTCCTGCACGACGTCGATCCCCTCGCGGGCCAGACGCTCGGCGGCTTCATCGTTCCGAATGCCGAGCTGGAACCAGACCGCGCGCGGCTGCTTGGCGATGATGTCGTCGAGGTGCTGCGGAATGTCCTTCGGCCGGCGAAATACGTCGACGAGGTCCACGGGGCCGGGGATCGCGCTCAACGTGCGGTACACCGGCCGGCCGAGGATCTCGGTGACGTCGGGATAGTACACCGGTACGGGGATGATCTCGAATCCCGACTGCTGCAGCGCTTCGGGAATGAGGTAGGCCGACTGGCCGGAGTCTGCGGTCTTGATGCCGAGCACGGCGATGCGATGGGACTGTTCGATGATCCGGCGGATGCCGGCGTCGTCCTCGATCAGGTGGTCCTGCCAGTGGGCGGACAGTTGCGTCATGGTAGCGTCCGGAATGGTGACTCATGCGGTCCCCTTTTCTCCGGGATTCGCATGACACCGCCCCATGCGGGCGGTTAGCTTTGAATGATACAACAGTTTTGCGCACCGAACCGTGGAGGCACATCCGAATGAAAATGCTCGTGCTGGGTGCAGGGCTTCAGGGCTCCGCCTGCGCGTATGACCTGTTGAAGGACCCGGACGTGACTGAAGTCCGCATCGCCGATCTGCACATCGATTCGCTGCCGGCATTTCTCGCCAAGGCACCGGGAGCGGACCGGAAGCTCAAGCCGCTGAAGCTGGACGTCCGCGATCGCGCGGCCGTGCTGGCGGCGATGAAGGGATGCGACGCCGCGATGAGCGCCATTCCGTACTATTTCAATTACGAAATGGCGGAGTGCGCGGTGGAAGCGGGCGTGCACTTCTCCGATCTGGGTGGGAACACGGAGATCGTGTTCCAGCAGAAGAAACTGGATGCCGAGGCCGCGAAGAAGAAGATCTCGGTGATGCCGGACTGCGGGCTGGCGCCGGGCATGGTCAACATCCTCGCCCAGTTGGGCATCAGCCGGCTCGACAGCGTCGATGCGGTGAAGATCTACGTGGGCGGCCTGCCCCAGCATCCGCAAGCCCCGCTCAACTACCAGATCGTGTATTCGCTGGAAGGCGTGCTCGACTACTACACGACCCTGTCGTGGGTGCTGCGCAACGCCAAGCGGACGCAGGTGAAGGCGCTGTCGGAGCTGGAGTCCGTGAACTTCCCGGCGCCGATCGGAACCCTGGAAGCCTTCCACACGGCGGGCGGCCTGTCGACGATGGCCTTCCGCTACGAAGGCAAGGTCCCGACGATGGAGTACAAGACGCTCCGCTATCCGGGGCACGCGAAGATCATGGAAGCGATTCGCGATCTCGGCCTGCTGGAGCAGGAGCCGATCGAGGTGAACGGCATGAAGGTCTCGCCCCGCGCCGTCGCCGTGGCCAGCATGGGCCCGCGCCTCACGAAGCCGGAGAGCGCCGATCTGGTGGCGCTGCGCGTGATCGTGTCGGGCAAGAAGGGGGGCAAGGCGAAGACCTTCGAGTGGGATCTCGTGGATCGCTACGACGCGTCCACCGGGATCAGCTCCATGGAACGCACGACCGGCTTCTCGCTCGCGATCACCGGTCTCATGCAGGCCCGCGGGCAGGTCACGGCGCTTGGCGTGCGCACACCGGACGAAGCGATGCCGGCGGAAGCGTACATCGCCGAACTGCGGAAGCGCGGCATCGACATCAAGGAGACGGTGCGCTAGCTGGTTCCGTTCCGCTCGCCGGAGACGGATGGACGGGGGCTCGCCGCGCGCATGTGACCTGGCGCGGGCCGGGCCCCCGGTTCAGTTGCGCGAGAAGGACGCGAGGAGGGCGCCGGTCCGGTCCATGGCGGCGCGGGCGTTCCAGCGGTCGGCGCCGTTGTAGATGAACGCGAAGGCGAGGATCTCGCCGTCTTCCGCGGTCACGTAGCCGGCCAGCGAGACGACGGTGTTGGTCGTGCCGGTCTTGGCGTGGAGGTTGCCCTGCGCCGGCGTGCGGCGCATGCGCCCCTTGAGCAGCTCGGACTCGCCGGCGACGGGGAGTGACGAGTGGAACGCGGACGACCAGGGTGCATGATGCGCGTACGACAGCAGCTGCACCATGGCACGCGGGGTCACGGAGTCGCGTACCGAGAGTCCGCTGCCGTCGGTCACGCGCACGTCGCCGGCCGGCACGTCGAGCTTGGTGGTGAGGAAGTCGCGCAACGCGGTCTCCCCGGCGGCGGCGGACCCGACGTGATCGGGCGCGGTAACGCGGGCCGCGTCGCGGAAGAGCAGCTCGGCCACGTGGTTGATGCTCTCCCGGTTCATCTCGGAGACGATCTGCGCGAGCGGGGGCGATTCGATCGAAGCGACTGGCTGCGCGGTGGTGGGGGTGATCCCCTCGCGCAACGTGCCGTCGACGGTGATTCCGAGCGACGCGAGCGCGGCACGCAGCGCGCCGGCGGCGAAGCGGGGCGGATCATTGACCACGACCGAGTAGCGCTTGGTGGGCGCCTTGGTGCCGATCCAGCCGCGCACGTCGAGGTTTCCGTCGGGGCGGCGATAGACCACGATGCGAGCGTCGTGGCGCCCCGGCCGCAGGGTGACGCTGCTGGTGGTGCTGAACGCCGTCGTGGCGGGCTCGAGCGCGATGTCGGCGCGGCCCTGGCCGGGGGTGACCGCGACCCAGAGGACGTTCTCGTTCAGCGACAGGGCCGAAACCGGCGCGGCGTACGCCGCCGAGAGATACCGCCGCTTCCAGCCCTCGGGGATTCGTTCGCCGTCGAACGCACTGGCGTCGGCGACGAGATCGCCGGTCACGTGCCTGAGCCCCGTGAGCGCGATGGCATGCGCGAGGTTGTCCATCGGCGTGTTGGCCGAGCCGAAGAACCGCATGGACATTGCCGGATCGCCGCCGCCGCGCAGGTAGAGGTTCCCGTCGAGCGTGCCGCCGGCGCGCATCTCGCCGTCGCGGAGCACGTCGGTGCCGATCTGGTAGTTGGGACCGAAGCGGTCGAGCGCCAGCCCGGTGGTGAACAGCTTGAGCGTGGACGCGGGCTGCATGAGCGAGTCGGCGCGGTGCGTGAAGAGCGTGTCGCCGCGCGTGAGGGACACGACGATCGCTCCCCAGTGCCCGCTGCGCACGCGCGAGTTGAGCAGGTAGCCGACGTCGAGATCGAGGGCGCGCACGCGGTTGGACATGGCGGCGGTCCGGGCTGCCGAGACCGCGTGCACCGGCGTATGGCTCTCGGCGGCGGGCGTTCCCTCACGCGCACCCGGGCCCGGAAGCACCCGGGCGGGCGATTCGGCGGCGCCGCGCGTGGCGGCGACGAGCGTGATTCCTCCGAGAACGGAAACGACGGCAGCCGCAAGCTTCATGACGATCCGATGGCGTAGTTGACGGGACGAATTGGGCTGGGGATCCGGCCGTCAGACCTTGAGGATGATCTGCTTCCGGTCGAGCACGACGAGGATCCCGTACCACAACAGCACGAATGCAACCGCAAACGCAAGCGACGCATTGACCGGCGACGCCCACGGGAGGAACACGGCCCGGAAGATCGCTTCCTCGAGCGACACGACCCGGCCGTGGTAGGACACCGAAAGCACGGAATAGATCATCCGCGCCATGAAGAACGAGCCAACGTATGCAATCAGAGGGTTCCGGCCGTACACGACCCACGGCCGCACCCACCACTTCACCTGTTGCACATCGACGATCCAGACGATCGTCGCCAGCGATACGGCGGCCACGCCACCGGTGAACACGACGTACGAACTGGTCCAGAGATTCTTGTTGATGGGCAGCACCCAGTTCCACATCAACCCGGCCATCATCCCCAGCGCTCCCACCGCGAACAACGCGCTCACGCGGTCGAGCAGGGGCCGCTCCTTTTGGACGATCCAACGCCCCGCAAGGTTGCCGATCAAACAAGTGGCGACGGCGGGAATCGTCGAGAAGAATCCCTCGGGGTCCCAGGTCACGCTGCTGGGCCAAATGTGGTTGCCGAGGCCGAACCTCGTCCAGTCGAGCAGGAAGCGGTCCCACCAGGCCGCCATCGTGGCCGCCGGCTGGTCGAGCAGCCGGGCGCCGAGGGTGCCGTGGGTGCCCGGGACGGGGAGCCCGGCGAGGGCAATCCAGTACCCGAGCAGGATGGCGGTGACCACGATCACGAGCCGGCGCACCGTTGCCCGATGGGCAATGAGCCCCGCGGCGATGTACGCAAGGCCGATGCGCTGCAGGACGCCGAGCAGGCGCCAGTCGTAGAAACGGTTCACGACCCGCTGAAGGAAGGTCGGGTCGGGGTTTCCGGGGATGGCCGTCCAGGTGAAAAATGGGACACCGTTGAGCAGGAAGCCGAACAGGAAGATCAGTGCGCCGCGGCGAACGATCTGGCGGCGAATCGCGGCTTCATCGTCGCCGCGGGCCCGGCGTGCCGAGAACGAGAGTTCGGTGGTGATCCCGACGATGAAGAGGAAGAACGGAAAGATGAGATCGGTGGGCGTCCAGCCGTTCCACGCGGCGTGTTCGAGGGGCGGGTAGATCGCGCTCCAGGTGCCCGGTGTGTTGACGAGCAACATGCCGGCGATGGTGAGGCCGCGAAAGACGTCGAGCGACAGCAGCCGTTCGCGGGGAGCGGTGCTCGATCGGGGCGCGGCCTGCGCCAGAGGTAGGGACTGCGGGGAACCGGCCGGCGGCATCTGGGGCTACAAGTATAGCGTGCGGCGGCTCGTGCCGAAACGATCGACGGAGGTGGCAAATGCGGAACGGCATTGTGCAGGAAGGAGCGATGGCGGGTGTGCTCGGCGCCTCGAGTGTCGCGGCCTGGTTCTTCATCATCGACGTGGTACTGCGGCACCCCTTCCAGACGCCGATCGAGCTGGGCCGCGGGTTCTTCACGCTCTTCGGCCAGACGACCAACGGGAACACCGATCTGCTGGTGGTGATCGGTTACACGGTCTTCCACTATCTCGCGTTCATCGCCGCGGGACTGGTGGTCGCGGCCGTGGCGGATTGGGCGGACCGGCAGCCGACGGTGATGGCGGGCGCGCTCATCCTCTTCGTCGCGTTCGAGGTGGGCTTCTATGCGCTCACCTCGGCGTTCAGCGACGTTCCCGTGTTCGGCGCCCTCGCCTGGTACAACGTGGCGGTGGGGAACCTGATCGCCTCGATCACGATGGGGGCGTACATGTGGCGCCACCATCCGAAGCTGGCGATGAACCTGGTCTACGCGCTCGAAGGAAAAGAATAGGGCCCGCTCGACCGGAAGGTCGAACGGGCCCGTGGTCGTGCCGTCCGGCTAGTGCGTGTGGATCGCCAGATGTCCGAACAGGAAGAGCAGCGACACGATCGTGACCATGGCGATGATCAGCGGCCCGGTGAACAGGGCGCGGAAGAGCCGGTGGTCGTAGCGCAGGTGCATGTAGAACAGCACGACGATCGCGAACTTGAGGGCCGACAGGATGAGGAGGGTCGGCACGAACAGGTGCGACGCCACGAAGCTGGGGATGTAGTACACCCAGACTTCGGCGGCCGTGATGAGCGTGAGGATGACCGCGACCTTCCAGTAGACGGACCAGGTCGGGTGCTCCTTGATCTCGCCGAGCGCGGCGTGGTCCGCGTGGGAGACGTGAGCGTCGGGTTGAGCCATGGGTCGGTCTCGCTAGTGGATGAGGTACACGAGGGTGAAGATCGCGATCCACACCACGTCCACGAAGTGCCAGTAGAGCGCGGCGATGTCGACGATCAGGGCGTCCTTCGGTTTGAGTCCGCGCCGGATGTCGATGGCGAGGAGCGTGAGCAGCCAGAGCACACCGGCCGTCACGTGGGCGCCGTGGAATCCGGTGAGCGTGAAGAACGACGATCCGAACAGGTTGGTGCGGATGGTCAGGCCTTCGTGCACGAACGACGTGAACTCGAAAGCCTGGAAGCCCAAGAAGGTGGTCCCGAGCAGGGCGGTCATGAACAGCCACAGCCTGGAACTGCCGAGGATCTTCTCGCCGAGCGTATGCTTGGGCTGGTCGGCGTTCTCGACCGCGGCCAGGGCGAGCACCATGGCCAGCGAGGAGACGAGGAGCACGAAGGTCGAAGCCGAGGTGACGGGGATGTTCAGGATCGGCTTCATGACCGTGTCGCACACCGGCGGACTGCACACCTCGTGCGGGAAGGGGCCCTTCACGCTGCGGCCCTTGTAGATCAGGTAGGTGGAGATGAGCGACGCGAAGAGCATGCACTCCGACCCGATGAAGGCCCAGATGGCCACCTTGCGGTGATCGAGGCCGGTGGTGGTCGGCGTGTGCCCGTGGTGCTCGAGTGCTGCTGCTGGATTAGCCATTGAGAAAACCGTGATTGCGTTGGGCGGCGATCGGGGAGTTGGGGAAGGCGGACGCGGCCATGCGGCCGCGTCCGAACGCCGGTCATTCCAGCGGGCTGAGCAGCCAGCTGTAGAGCGAAATCACCATGCCGGCGGCGCCGCCGAACATGAACGTGTACGCCATCGGCCAGTTGTTCTTGTGGATGAAGAGCAGTCCCGAGAACATCAGCGTCAGGAACAGCGCGACGAACAGCGGCTTGATGGTCGGGAACGGCATCGGAATGCCGAGCTCCCTGGCCGTCTTGACCGCGTCGCCCTCGTGGAACTCGCGCACGTTCCCCTTGTGGTCCCACAGCGGATAGCGGGAGGTCACGGTGGGAATCTGGGCGAAGTTGTAGTCGGGCGGCGGCGAGGGAATCGACCACTCGAGCGAGGGGGCGTTCCACGGGTTATGGCCGGCCACGCCGCCGTGCTTGCGGCTGCGGATCAGGTTCCAGACGAAGAGGAGTGTGGCGAAGCCGAGCAGGTAGGCGCCGTACGACGAGATCAGGTTGTAGACGTCGAACCCCTGGCCGGCGTCGTAGCGGTAGATGCGCCGCGGCATGCCGGCAAGGCCGGAGAAGTGCATCGGGAAGAACGTCAGGTTCATGCCGATGAACGTCAGCCAGAAGTGCCAGTTGCCGATCTTCTCGCTGAGGAAGCGGCCGGTCATCTTCGGGAAGTAGTAGTAGATGCCAGCGAAGATGCCCATCATCGAGCCGCCGAAGAGCACGTAATGGAAGTGGGCGACGATGAAGTAGCTGTCGGTCTGCTGGAGGTCGGCCGGCGGCGAGGCGTGCATGACGCCCGAAATGCCGCCGATGGTGAACAGCGCGACGAGGGCGATGGCGAACTTGCACGCCACCGTGTATCGCACGTTGCCGCCCCACATGGTGAAGATCCAGTTGAAGATCTTCACGCCGGTCGGGATGCCGATGAGCAGCGTGGTCACGCCGAACACCGAATCGGCGATCGGTCCCATGCCGACGGCGAACATGTGGTGGGCCCACACGCCGAATCCGAGGAAGGCGATCAGCATTCCTGAGTACACCATCACCGGGTATCCGAACAGCGGCTTGCCGGAGAAGGTGGGGAGGACCTCGGAGACGAGGCCGAACGCCGGCAGGATCAGGATGTAGACCTCGGGGTGGCCGAAGATCCAGAACAGGTGCTGCCAGAGCAGCGGATCGGCGCCGGCGGCCAGTTCGTAGAACTGGGTGCCGAAGAACCGATCGAACTGGAGGAATACGAGGGCGATGGTGATCACGGGGAAGGCGAGGATGAGCAGGAACTGCACGATGAACGCCATCCACGTGAACATCGGCATGCGCATGAGGTGCATGCCGGGGGCCCGCATGTTGATGATCGTGGTGATGAAGTTGAACGCCGCGGCCAGCGAGCTGACGCCGAGGATCTGGATGCCGAGCACCCAGAAGTCGATGTTGAGGCCGGGGTTGAACTGCATCGTGGTGAGCGGCGCGTAGCCGAACCACCCGCCGTCGGGAGCGGCGCCGAGGAGCCACGAGGTGTTGATGAAGATGCCGCCGAACAGGAACACCCAGTAGCTGAAGGCGTTGAGCCGCGGGAACGCGACGTCGCGGGCGCCGATCTGCAGTGGAACGAGGAAGTTGAAGAACGCGGCCGACAGCGGCATGATCGCGAGGAAGATCATCGTCGTGCCGTGCATCGTGAACAGCTGGTTGAACGTATCCGCCGAAACGACGGTGCCGTTCGGGTGCATCAGCTGGGCGCGGATGATCTCGGCTTCGAGGCCGCCGATGAGGAAGAAGCTGAGCGCCGTGACGAGGTAGAGAACCCCGATGCGCTTGTGATCAACGGTGGTAAGCCAGCTCCAGATCCCGGTCCTGGATGGTTCGTGCGTCGCGATATACGGGGGAGCGGCGGCAGTGGTCGCCATGCGTCAGAGTCTCCGTGCGGTTACTTCAGGGTCTGCAGATACGCGACGATGTCGGCGATCTGCTGATCGGTGAGCTTGCCGATGTCGGTCGGCTTGCCGGTCATGGGGTCGATCTGGCCGGCGCCCAGCGTGTACATCGCGACGCCCGGCTTCATCACGCGGGCGTTCTTGATCCAGTACTCGAGGTGTTCCTTGTCGTTCGGATAGAGGCCGCCGGCGATCGTGGACCGCGAGGCGACGTGCGTGAGGTTCGGACCGACGATGCCCTGCATCATCGGATTGCCCTTGATGGCGTGGCAGGCCAGGCACATGCTGGTGGGCGCCGAGATCAGCTTCTCGCCGGCCACCGCGTTGCCGGTGAGCGACTGGTCGAACGTGAGCCCGGCCGGGATCGGCGTCTCGGGCACGGCGTACTTGGGAATGTCCGTCCGCGGGAAGCTCACGAAGCTCGCCGTCGTCGGCGCCGCCTGCGCCACCGGCATGCTCGGCGCGGCGCCCTTGCCCGCCGGCGCCGGCTTGGACGCCGTATCGAGCGCCACCGCGGGCTCGGCTTCGTGCCTGGCCCAGGCCGCGAATTCGTCGGGCTTCACGGTGAACACCTTGAACCGCATGTTCGCGTGCGACGTGCCGCAGTACTCGGCGCAGAACCCGTTGAACACGTCGTCGCCCACCGAATCGGGGGTGAACCACAGATAGTTGGTGTGGTTCGAGATCAGGTCGCGCTTGCCGCCGAGCTCGGGAATCCAAAAGGAGTGAATGACATCGGCGGTCTTGAGCGTGAAATTCACGGTGCGGCCGATCGGCAGGTACAACTCGTTGGCCGTGGTGATCCCGTACTGCGGATAGTCGAACTGCCACCACCACTGGTGGCCGGTCACCGTCACCTGCAGTGCATCGCTCGCCGCCGGCGCTTCGGTCTTGAAGATCGTGCGGACCGTCGGCACCGCGATCACCGCGAGGATGAGCGCCGGAATCGCGGTCCAGAGGATCTCGAGGCGGGTGTTCCCGTGCGTCTGCGCGGGCGCCGGCTGCCCTTCACGCTTGCGGAACCTGATGAGCGTGATGACGAGGATCGTCTCGACGAACAGGAAGACGAAGGAACCGAGGCCGATCAGGAGGTCGAACAGGTGCCCGACGTCCCGATTGAAGTCGGTGTGGTTGTGGAAGATCGAGTTGGGATGTGCGGGGGCGCATGCAGCGAGAAGCACTGCGAGCACGGCCGTCAGCGCGGCGGTCGTCAGCCGACGCGGGCGGGAATGTGTTCCCATGCGGAATCCTTGTACCGACGTGGAATGAGCGCCCTGGGAGGCTAGGGCGCGCGCGGGCGAAAAACAGCACTGGCAACCTACGGGCTGCCCAACCCTAAATCAAGAGAATTCGGGTCGGGAAAATTCCGCGTCTTCGAGCCCGCAACTCACCGTTCGACAGGCGGTTCGGCACCGAGGGCGCCGGCAGCGTTCAGGCCTCGCGCGGCGCGTCCTGATCGTCAGTCACGCTGTGCTTCTGGATCACCTGCTTGGTGGCGATCTCGAGCGCCTGGGTGACCTGCGCGACGCCTTCACGCATCTGCCTGATCCGCGTGGGTTCGCTCGATCCGCGGGTGATGGCCAGGTTCATGGCCATCACCTGGTCGGAGATCATGCCGAACTGCCCCTTCAGCAGGCCGGCCAGCACGGGGAGCTGCCGCTTGAGGTTCATCATGAACGTGCCGGTAGGCGTCTGCCGCTTGACGCCGAGCGCGTACTTCTCCACCAGGGCGTGGATGCGCTGGACGATCGCCGTCGCATCCTCCAGCGTCTTCAATTTCGCCTGACCGGCGCCATCGAGTTTGAGTCCTGCCATGAACGGTTGCCGGCTAGAGGAGGAACCGCTGGGTCACGATGTGGTCGCCCGCGGCGCGGTCATCCGCCCCGGATCGAGCAGTTCGTCGATCTGCTCGCGGGTCAGCAGCTTCTGTTCGAGCACCAGCTCCGTGACTCCGCGCCCCGATTCGAGCGCGGTCTTCGCGATCTGGGTGCATCGTTCGTACCCCAGAACCGGCACGAGTGCCGTCACGATGCCGATGGAGTGCTCCACGAATTGGCGCATGCGGTCGGGGTTCGCCGTGATGCCCACCACGCAGCGCTCCCGGAGGACCACGCACGCGTTGCGCAGGGTGTCGATGCTGCGCAGGAGCCGGTACGCGATCACCGGCTCGAAGACGTTGAGCTGAAGCTGGCCCGCCTCGGCGGCCAGGGTCACCGTCACGTCGCCCCCGATCACGTCGAAGCAGACCTGGTTGACGACCTCGGGGATCACGGGATTGACCTTGCCGGGCATGATCGACGAGCCGGGCTGCATGGCCGGCAGGTTGATCTCGTTCAGGCCGGCGCGCGGGCCGGAGCTGAGCAGGCGAAGGTCGTTGCAGATCTTGGAGAGTTTGACGGCGCACCGCTTGAGCACGCCGGAAAGCTGAACGAAGGCGCCGGTGTCGGCCGTCGCTTCCACGAGGTCAGGGGCGGTGATCAGATCGAGCCCGGTGAGCGCCGAGAGTCGCGCCCGCACCCGCTCCGCGTATCCCGGCGGGGCATTGATGCCGGTGCCGATCGCCGTGGCGCCCATGTTGATCTCGCGGATGAGCGCCTGCGCCTCGCCGAGCCGGTCGACGTCCTCCAGGATGGTGTGTCCGAACGCGGAGAACTCCTGGCCGAGCGTCATCGGCACCGCGTCCTGGAGTTGAGTGCGCCCCATCTTGATGTAGCCGGCGAATTCGGTCCCCTTGGCGAGGAAGGCGTCCACCAGCGCGCGCATCGCGGCGCGCAGCCCCTCGATGCTCGCGTGCAGCGCCAGTTTCACCGCGGTGGGATACACGTCGTTGGTGGACTGGCTGAGATTGACGTGGTTGTTGGGGTGCACCGCTGCGTAGTCGCCGCGCGGCCGGCCCATCAATTCGAGCGCGCGGTTGGCGATCACCTCGTTGGCATTCATGTTCGTCGAGGTGCCCGCCCCGCCCTGAATGACGTCCACGAGGAAGTGCTCGTGGTGGCGGCCATTGCGGATCTCGGCGGCGGCTTCTTCGATGGCCGACGCAATTTCGGGCGAGAGCAGGCCGAGGTCGGCGTTGGCCCGCGCCGCCGCCGATTTCACCGCGGCCAGCGCGTCCACCAGCGAGGGAAACTCGCGGATCGCGACGCCGGTGATCGGGAAGTTCTCGAGTGCGCGGAGCGTTTGCACTCCGTACAGCGCCTCGGCGGGCACGCCGCGCTCGCCGAGGAGGTCGTGCTCCGCGCGCGTGACGCCGCCGGTGAAGCCCACGGTGCGCCCGTGTCCGGCCAGCGTCGCGTCGGCCGACCGGAGGCGCTGGGCGATGGCCCGTGCGGCGCGCGTGACGAGCGCGGTGTGCAGGGCGGGGTTGTCCTTGAGCAGGGGGTCGATGCGGTCCCGGCTGAACAGAATGGCTTCGGTCTTGACGAGGGCCCGCGCCGAGGCGCCGTGCGGCGACCGGTCGAGCAGCATGCCCTCGCCCACGACTTCGCCGGTGCCGAGCGTGGCCAGCGGGCCGGGGCTCAGCTCCTGTTCGATGGCGATGCTTCCGGCGACGATGACGGCGAAGAATTCGCGCGGCTCGCCCTTGCGGAACAGCATGGCGCCGGCTTCGTACGTGGTCGGGACGCCGGCGCGCACGAGGTGCCAGCGAAGGCTGTCGGGGAGGCTCTCGAAGAACGGATTGTCCCGGAGCTGCTCCTGCCAGGAATGCGGTGACATAGAACCCATAAGCTATCGGCTGTCTCGGAGGGGTGGTAGCGAGCGACGGTCGCGGGATCGCCGCGTCCGACCGGAAATTCAGCGCGCCCGAAATCCTCTCGTGTGTGCGCGCGAAAAGTCGTAACATTGCGCAGCCACTCGCCCATTTCCGGAGGATGCAACGTGTCGATTTCCCGTCGTGATTTTCTCGGGGCCGGCGCCGCGGCGGCGGCAGGCCTCGCCCTGCCGCGCCTGGCCGCCGCCGAACCCGTCATCTCCTCGATCGTCGAGCGGTCGCAGCCGGTCGCCGTGCGTCCGGCGTCTCGTCCGGTGATCGTCTCGGCGGCGAACGGGCTGGAGAAGGATCCCGGCGGGAAGCAGGGTATCAAAGTGGCGTGGGATCTGCTCACCGGCGGCGCTGACCCGCTCGACGCCATCGTGGCCGGCGTCAACATCGTGGAACGGAATCCCAACGACCAATCGGTCGGACTGGGCGGGCTCCCGAACGAGGACGGCGTGGTGCAGCTCGATGCGTCGTGCATGCACGGGCCCACCAAGCGCGCCGGGGCCGTGGGATGCCTGGAAGACATCGCCGACGCCGCGGCGGTGGCGAAGGCGGTGATGGACTTCACCGATCACATCTTTTTGGTGGGCGAGGGGGCCAAGCGGTTCGCGCTCGAGATGGGCTTCAAGCAGGAAAACCTGCTGACCGACGCGAGCCGCCGCGCGTTCCTGCGATGGAAGGCCGACCTGAATCCGGACGACAATTGGCTGAATCTCCCGCCGCGGCGTCCGGCGGGCGGAGGCGGCAGCCCGCACGAGAACGAGACGCTGCGCCAGTCGCTCCACGTCTACCACGACGCGAACGGAGTCCCGCACACGTACGGCACGATCAACATGAACGCGGTCACGGCGGCGGGAGACATCGCGTCGGTGACGACGACGAGCGGGCTCTCGTGGAAGATCCCGGGGCGCGTGGGCGACTCGCCGATCATCGGCGCCGGCCAGTACTGCGACAACGAGGTGGGCGCGGCGGGATCGACCGGGCGCGGCGAGGCGAACATGAAAGTGTGCGGGGCGTTTCTCGCCGTGGAGTTCATGCGGCAAGGGATGTCGCCGCAGGCGGCGTGCATGAAGGTCATGGAGCGCGTGATCGCGATGACCGAGACGCGGCTGCTGGACGAGCACGGCCGGCCGTACTTCGACCTCGAGTACTACGCCGTGAACAAGAAAGGCGAGTACGGGGCCGCGTGTGCCTACCAGGGCGCGAATCCCGAGCATCCGACGTCGTTCGCGGTGTGCGATGCCCGGGGCGCGCGGCTGGAGCCGTTCGCGTACATGTACACCTACGACCAGCGCCCCAAGGGGCACGCGATGTCGGGGACGCTCGTGATCCCGAAATGAGCGACCTCGCGCCAGCGGCTGCGTTCGCCTGTGGCGTCGGAGCCACAGGCGAGGCGCGGCTCGCGCGGCGAACTTGCGCTGCACAGATGCGGATGATGAATTCGCCCGTGCGCGAACCCGGCGTGCGGGACTACATTTCCAGTCTTCCCGCCGGCGGGCAGCCGCCGGCGGGGGCGACCCCGAGCGTGACGGGCCGTGCTGCCTCGCCGCGCGCGCCGTGTGGCGCCTGCGAACGTCCCTCCAACCCTGCGTCGGTGCGATGATGTCCGACGAACGATTCTTCCTTCCGGGGCCCACCGAAGTGCGGCCCGAAGTGCTCGACGCGATGCGGCATCCGATGATTCCGCACCGCAGCGCGGCCATGGAACTGCTCATGCAGACGGTGCATGCGCGTCTGCAGCCGTTGTTCGGCACCACGCGTCCCGTGTACGTGCTGACCGGGTCCGCCACCGCGGCGATGGAGATGGCGGTACGATGCGGCAGCATCGAGCGGGTGCTCGCGCTCGTGTGCGGGGCGTTCGGCGAGCGATTCGCCGAGATCGCCGAGCTCACGGGGCGCGAAGTGACGCGGGTGATCGCCGAGCCCGGGCAGGTGGTGTCGCCGGAGCAGGTGCGGCTGGCGCTCGAGAACGGCAACTACGACACGGTCACCGTGGTGCACTCGGAGACCTCGACGGGTGCGCTCAGCGACGTGGCGGGGATCGCCAAGGTCGTGCGCGAGTCGTCGAACGCGATGCTGTTGGTGGACGCCGTGACGAGCGTGGGCGCGATGCCGATCGAGATGGACGCCTGGGGCGCCGACCTCGTGTTCGCCGGCTCACAGAAGGCGCTGGCCCTGCCGCCCGGCCTCGCCTTCGTCTCCGCGTCGGAGCGGCTGCTCAACCGGGCCCGCACGCTGTTCGACTGCGGGTACGCGCTTGATCTCGTGCGCTACGACGAGTTCTGGCACAAGTCGCAGAGCCCGACGACGCCGGCCATTTCCCTGTTGTTCGCGCTCGATCAGCAGCTGTCGGACATCGAGTTCGAGGGGCTTCCGGTGCGGTTCGCCCGGCATGCGCAGATGGCGCGCACCTGCTGGGACTGGGTCCGCGTGGAAGGCGGCGGGGAGCAGTCGCTCGAGATCCTGGCGGCGGAGGGCGAACGGTCGCCGACGGTCACGTGCATCATGTGCGACCAGCCGGAGCGCGTGGTGCGCATGCTCAACGAGCGAGGGTTCGTGATCGGCGCCGGGCACGGCGAGCTGCGCCGCTCGTCGGTGCGCATCGGCCACATGGGCGACCACACGGTGGCCGGTCTCGAGGTGCTGCTCGACGTGATGGCCGCGGTGGTCCGCGCCCTGCGCTGACCGTCAGCGCACCTCGCCGATCCGCAGGTTAGCGACGAGCGACGACACCCGCTCGGCCGCCCGCGCCATGGTTTCGGCGGCGTTGGCGATCTCCTGCGTGCTGGCGCTCTGTTGTTCGCTGGCCGCGGCCACCTGCTGCATGGCGGCCGCGAACGCCTCCGTGCCGCGCGCCACGACCGCCAGGCGCTGGTTGATCTCGCCCACCAGCGTGTTGGCGCCGGTGGCGGTGCTCTCGATGGTCGAGGTCCATGCCTCCAGCTCGGCGACGCTCTGCTCGAGTTGGGTGAACGACGCCGATCCCTGTTCGGTGGCGCGCCGCACGACGCGCGCGGTGGCGGCCATCCGCTCGATGTTCTGGCTGGAGGCTTCGACGCCCGCCAAGACGCCCGCCACCACTTCCTGCGTGCGTTCAGCCGCCTGGGAGGACATCGCGGACAGCCGGCGGACTTCGGCGGCAACCACCGAGAAGCCCTCGCCCTGATCGCCGGCGCGCGCGGCTTCCATGGCCGCGTTGAGCGCGAGGAGCTTGGAGTTGCGCGCGAGCGACTGCACGAGATTCACGAAGGTGCGGATTTCCTGCGAGGCCTCCACGAGCTGCCGCGCCGACGCGGCGGTGGCGTCGACGTCGGCGGCGAGAGTCGCGAGCGCGGCGGTGCTGTCGTCCATGAGCCGCCGGTTTTCGAGCGCGATCTCGCGAAGGCGCGCGTTGCGGGCCGTACCCTCATGAGCGCCGGTGTTCATGCGCTCGGCCAGCGGCGCGAGTTGCGCCGCCGACGCCGAGAGCTCCTGGACGGAGAGCGCCATGGTTCCGGATTCGGCGCTGAGCTCGCTCGCCGTCTGCGCGATCTGGGCCGCCGAGCTCGACATCTGCTCGGAGCTGGCGGTGATTTCGGTGGACATGGTCGAGGTATCGTCCGCCGAGCGGGTCAGGGCGCGAGCGAGCCGGCGGAGGTCCTTGACCGTCGATGCGAGGGCGCGGGCCAGGCGTTCGATCTCGTCCGTTGATTCCACCGTACCCACGTCGACGGTGAGGTTGCCGCCGGCGATCTCTTCGGCGAGGGCGGCGAGGCGCGTGGCGGGGCGGCGGACGCGCTGGTTCACGAGGTGGTCCACTGCGTAGCCGACACCGAGGAGGAGCAGGAAGAGGAACGCGGCGAGGACGGCGAGCGCCGTGCGCGCCTGATGGGAGCCGGTGTCCGCGGTCGCGGCGCTCTCGTGCGCGAGCACGATCCAGCGGCCGCGATTGGTGGCGGCCACGGCTCCGCGCGCGTCGCCTCGCGGCGTGGCGACGGTGAACACCGTATCGCCGCCATTCCGCACGGCCGCCGCGATCCACGGGCTGCTGGCGGAGTCGGGGGCGGACGAGCTGATCAACACGTGGCCGGCCGAGTCCGCCAGCTCGACGCCGACGTCGGGGTCGGCGTTCGTCGCGAAAAGGGCGGTGAGCGCAGCGCTCGTCGTCGAATCGAGCGCGGCGGCCGTCGCGGCGGGATGTCCGGCGATTGCCACCTGGGTCATGGCGGCGAACTGCCGCGCGACCGCGTCCAGACGGGCGTCGGTCTGTGCCCGGAACGCCCGCGTGAGCTGGTGGTTGGCCACGAGGACGAGGGGAACGAGCACGAGCGCGGTGGCCACGCCGAACAGGGGAACGAGCCGCATGCCGAGGGTGCCGCCGGGTGAGGGCGCGTGCGGCGTTTGTCCGGACGATGACGGAGAGGGCGGAGCGGACGTTGGCATGGGAACCGGAAGGGAGAGCGGGCGGCGCCCCGCGGCGGGCGTCGCCCCGGAATCTGGCTTGTTTGCCCTCTGGGGCCAAGTAAATTGCGGAAACGCCAATCACTGGCCACCAGGCGCCACGGAGGGCCGGCTTTCGCCGGTCCGGGACGCGCCACCCCGATCGCATGACAGATACGCACAATCCGCCCACGGCCGAGCTCCCGGCCGCGTACGACCCTTCCGCCGTCGAACGGAAGTGGCAGGCGCGCTGGGAAGAGCGCGGCACGAATCACACCGATCTCTCGGGGCCGCGTCCGTACTACACGCTGATGATGTTTCCCTACCCGTCGGCCGAAGGGCTGCACGTGGGGAACCTGTTCGCGTTCACGGGCAACGACATTCACGGGCGCTACCAGCGCATGCGCGGGCACACGGTGTTCGAGCCGCTGGGCTACGACGCGTTCGGCATCCACTCGGAGAATTACGCGCTGAAGGTCGGCGTGCATCCCACCGAGCTGATTCCGCGGAACATCGCGAACTTCCGGCGCCAGCTGCGGCGCGCGGGGCTGATGGTGGACTGGCGGTACGAGCTGTCGACCACCGACCCGGCGTACTACAAGTGGACCCAGTGGCTCTTCCTGCAGCTGTACAAGCGCGGGCTGGCGTACAAGAAGAAGGGCGCCGTGAACTGGTGTCCATTCGACAAGACGGTTCTTGCCAACGAGCAGGTGATCAACGGCGCCTGCGAGCGGTGCGGCACGCAGGTGGAGCAGCGGTTCCTGGAGCAGTGGTTCTTCCGCATCACCGATTACGCCGGCCGGCTGCTCGACAACCTCGACCGGCTCGACTGGTCGGAGAGCACGAAGACGGCGCAGCGGAACTGGATCGGCAAGTCGGAGGGCGCCGAGCTGTCGTTCCGCGTCCAGGATTTCATGGAGTTCGCGGGCAGCGCGACGGCGACCGGCGGCGGGGCAAGCGGCGAGGTGACGGCGAAGCCCGTGGACATCACCGTGTTCACGACGCGCGCCGACACGATCTTCGGCGCGACGTTCCTGGTGCTGGCGCCGGAGCATCCGCTCGTCGAAGAGCTGACGACGAGCGAGCAGCGCGGCGAGGTGGACGCGTACCGCGCGGCGGCGGCCAGGCAGGACATCGTGACGCGCAAGGTCAACAAGGAGAAGACCGGCGTGTTCACGGGCGCCTACGCGGTGAACCCGGCCACGGGCAAGCCGATCCAGATCTGGATCGCCGACTACGTGCTCATGGAGTACGGCACCGGAGCGATCATGGCGGTGCCGGGGCACGACGAGCGCGACTTCGAATTCGCGCGCAAGTTCGGGCTGCCGACTCCGCGCGTGGTGGGACGGGACGCGCACGACACGGCGCCACCCACCGACGCCGCGTTCACCGAGAACGTGAGCGGGGTGCTGGTCAACTCGGCGCCGTTCAACGGACTGACGGTGCCCGAAGCGAAGCACGCGATCGTGGCCTGGCTGGCCGAGCGCGGCGCGGCGCGGCCCGTGGTGCAGTATCGCCTGCACGACTGGTGCATCTCGCGGCAGCGCTACTGGGGGCCGCCGATCCCGATCGTCTACTGCGACGCGTGCGGGCCGGTGCCGGTGCCGGAATCGGAGCTACCGGTGGTGCTGCCGCCGCTCGAGGACTTCAAGCCCGACGATTCGGGCGTCTCGCCGCTGGCGCGCGACGAGGCCTGGTACCGCGTGCCGTGCCCGCGGTGCGGCAAGCCGGCGCGGCGCGAGACGGATGTGTCGGACACCTTCCTCGACAGCTCGTGGTACTTCCTGCGCTATCCGAGTGCGGGGCGCGACGACGTGGCGTTCGACCCCGAGATCACCAGGCGCTGGCTTCCGGTGAATTCGTACATCGGCGGCAACGAACACGCGGTGCTGCATCTGCTGTATTCGCGGTTCGTCACGATGGTGCTGCACGACGCCGGACTGCTGGCCTTCGAGGAGCCGTTCACGCGCTTCCGCGCGCACGGCACGATCATCCGCGAAGGCGCCAAGATGTCGAAGAGCCGCGGCAACGTGGTGAACCCCGACGAGTACGTGGAGCGGTGGGGCGCCGACGCCTTCCGCACCTACCTCATGTTCCTGGGCCCGTACGAGGAGGGGGGCGACTTCCGCGATCAGAGCATTTCGGGGGTGCGCCGCTTCCTGGACCGGCTGTGGGCGTCGGTCCACGAGGCGGTGCGCGACGGGGAACCGGACGCCGCGGTGATGCGCAAGCTGCACCAGACGATCCGCAAGGTGACCGACGACATTCCCGCGCTCAGCTACAACACGGCGATCGCGGCGATGATGGAGTACGTGAACGTGCTGCGGGCGCACGAGCGCAGGCCGCACGCGGCGGAGGTGGCGCCGCTCGTGCAGCTCGTGGCGCCGTTCGCGCCGCACGCGGCCGAAGAGCTGTGGGAAGTGCTCGGCCACTCCAGCAGCGTATTCGACGGCGGGTGGCCCGCCTTCGACGCGGCGCTGGCGGCGGAGGAGTCGGTGACGGTGGCCGTGCAGGTGAACGGCCGCACGCGCGGCACCGTGCAGGTGCCGAAGGACGCCGAGCAGCCCGCCGTGCTCGAGGCGGCGATGGCGGAGCCGACGATCGCGAAGTTCCTCACCGGATCACCGAAGAAGGTGATCTACGTGAAGAACAGGCTGCTCAATGTCGTGGTCTGACCGTCAGTAGAGAGTTGACAGTCGACAGTTCGCAGTTGGCAGTCTACTGCCGACTGCCGACTGCCGACTGCCGACTGCCGACTGCTGTCTCGTCACTCCCACTCCGCGTACTCGACTTTCGAGTCCGGGTGGGGATACGCCACCGCCGCGAGGTAGTCCACGCGCCCGATGTCGAGGAGCTGGACCCAGAGCCGCTGCCGGTCCACGCCGGTGATGCCGGTGACGTCGACTTCCTGCTGCTTGTCGGGCCCCAGCGAGACGGTGAACGCGTCGAAGGCGGTGGCGATGCCGGTGCCCAGCGCCTTGACCACTGATTCCTTGCGCACCCAGGCGCGGAAGAAGGCGTCGGCGCGTTGATCGGCCGGCAGGGCGAGCAGCGCATCGTGCTCGCCGCGGGCGAAGAAGCGGGCGGCGATGCGTTCCACGTCAGCCAGGCGCGTCATCCGCTCGAGATCGACGCCGACGTCGTCCGCCCGGGTGATGGCGACGAGCATGTGGTCGGCGGAGTGCGAGACGCTGAACTGCAGGGGCGCATCCTTCTCGCCGTCGGCCACCACTTGCGGCTTGCCCCTGGGCGAGCGGCGGATGGTGATATCGGACGCCGGCTGGTCGAGGTACCGGGACAGGATTTCACGCACCCAGGCGCGTGACAGTGTGAGTCGCGCGCGTTGCGCCTGGCTGGTGACGAGCGCGGTCTTCTCGCGCTCCGTCTCGGGGAGCAGCTGCGCGGCGTCGGCCAGGTTTTCCGGCGTAGCCGCGAGCGTCGCGTGCCAGACGTGAATGCCGTGCTTGGTGAGTGCCGGGGCAGAAGTGCCGGATGCGCGGAGGGCCATGGGTCGTGGGCTAGAAGCTCAGCCCGAAGGTAATGGGCACGGAAAGGTACGGGCTGTTGTTGGTGAGCACCTTGTGCAGCCGCGCTTCAAAGTACGCCGTCATTCCCGAGAGCGGAATGCGGATGCCGACGCCGCCGTTGAACCCGGGGCTCGTGCCGTTGCCGGTGACATCGTAGATGCCCATGCCGGCGATGAAATACGCGTTGATCGGTGAGTCCGGAACGTGATAGATGGCATCGATGATGCCGGCCGTGGCCTGCGACGCTCGTGATCCGGCGACGCCCGTCTTGCCGCCGAACCGCTCGTAGAAAAACTCGCCGCGAACGCCCATGGGTTGGCCCGGCGCCTCATACTCCGCGATGGCGCCGAGGTTGAAGCCGGAGGCGTGCGTGCGCGCCAGCGCGCCCGTGGGGAAGCTGATCCCGACGGCGGCGCCGAGGTGTCCGGCCGAAAGGCCACCCTGGGCGAACGCCGTGCCGGTGGACAGGGCAAGGAGTGCGACGACGGTTCCGAGGCGTGTCATGAGTCCAATGTAGTGGGTGGTGTCAGAGGAGGCGTGCGATCCAGTCTCCCACCAGATACCCCGCAGCGGCCACGCCGAGCCCGACGACGAACATGTCGAGTCCCGAGCGGAAGACGCTGCGGCCGGTGAACACCGACCGCGCCGCACCCACGAGCCAGTGGGAGAGCATGGAGATCGCGAATGACAGGACGATCGCGGTGGTGCCCGACCACAGCAGGAACGGCGCCACGGGAATGAACGCGCCGATGGCCGTGGCGGTCCCCGTCACCCACCCCTCGCGCAGAGGCGACATGGACTGCTCGCCGATCCCCAGCTCTTCCTGCACCTGCTCGTCGAGCATGCGCTGCGGATCCGCCATCACCTCGGTGGCGAGCGAGCGCGCCGACGCGGCGTCCATGCCCTTGGCCTGGTAGATCAGCGCCAGCTCGTCCCGCTCCACTTCGGGCATGAGCGCGATCTCGTCGCGTTCCATGGCGATCTCGTGCGCGTAGACTTCCTGTTCGCTCTTGGCGGCCAGGTAGCCGCTCGATCCCATCGACAGCGAGTCGGCGATCAGTCCCGCCACGCCCGCCACGATCACGGCGTGCGCCTGGTTCAGCGCCGAGGCGCCGATGACGCCGGCGACGAGCCCGAAGTTGGCGGTGAGCCCGTCGTTGAAGCCGTAGACCACGTTGCGCAGGAAGCCGCCCGATTCGGCGCGGTGCCAGGGCTCGCCCTCGCGCCCCGCCAGCGAGCCCAGCGTACTCGCATGCTCGGCGGATTCGCGGGCGAGCGTGAGCGATTCGTCCTTGCCGGGCGCGCCGGCGGCGGTGCCGCGGTGCATGTTGAGGTAGCCCTTGACCTCACGCCCCTCTTCCGCAAGCAGCATCGGCAGCAGGAAGCCGGGGCCGAGCCACCGGCCGAGCGTGGCCAGCAGGCGTGTGCGCGCCGTAGGCCGGAACGTCCCAACCGGGCGGCCGTTCTCGGCGAGCAGCGCCGCCCAGATCTTCGTGTGGCGGTCCTCGACTTCGGCCAGCTCCAGGTAGATGTGCTTCTTCCTGGCGTCGTGCTCGAATCCGGCGAGCACGCGGTACAGGAACGCCGCGTCGGCCTCGTCCTGCCAGTGCTCGTGGAAGGTGTCGAGGTCGGGAGCGCGGTGCGAGGGGGCGGTCATGGGGGAAATATGGCGAGGAAGTGGGGGAGTCGGACAGACGGACAGTCGGACAGTCAGACAGTCGGACAGCGAGGCCGTCGGGGCGAGCGGAGGGCGCATCGCGCCTCCTCGCAAGTAAACCTTCCCCCGGCGCGGCCGTGACTCAACAGGCGACCACCCCCGCAAGTCGAGGAATCATGCGTACGACAATGTTCATTCCCATGACGCTGGCCGCCGCCATGGCGGCGGCGCCCGCGACCGCACAGGTCGTGGTGCGCACCGCCCCGCGCGCCTATGCGTACTCGTTCAACACCACGTCGCCGCGCGCCGTGATCGGCGTGACGATGGCCACCGGCGATGCGCAGGACACGCTGGGCATTCGCATCAGCGAGGTCGCGGCCGGGAGTCCCGCCGAGAAGGCGGGGATCAAGGAGGGCGATCGCCTGCAGTCGATCAACGGGATCAATCTCAAGCTCTCGGCGATCGACATCGGCGACCAGGAGATGGCCGACGCGATGTCGCGCCGCCTGACGCGCGAGCTCGGCAAGCTGAAGCCGGGCGACGACGTGTCGCTCGTGGTCGATCACGACGGCCAGGCGAAGACCGTGCGCGTGAAGACCGTCGAGTCGGACGACCTGTACGGCAGCGCGATGGGGTTCATGCGCCGGACCGACGACAACCGCGCCGCGCTCGGCGTTTCGCTCTCTGTCACGGGCAGCAAGCGCGACACGCTCGGCGTGCTGATCGTCGGTGTGAACGATGACGGGCCGGCGGCGAAGGCCGGGCTGGAGGAAGGCAATCGCATCGCCGCCATCAACGGCGTGAACCTGAAGGTGGATCGCGAGGACGCCGGCGACCGCTACGTGTCGAGCGCGCGTTACGAGCGGCTGCAGCGCGAGATGCGCAAGGTGAAGCCGGGGGACGACGTGACGCTGGAGGTGTACGCCGACGGCCGGTTCAAGACCGTCCATCTCAAGGCGGCGAAGTCATCGGAGCTGGCCGGCAACGGCGGCACGTTCATCTTCCGCGGCAACGAGGGGCAGATGATGCCCGCCGTCGATTTCAATTACATCGGGCCCGAGGTGCGAGAGAACGTCCAGCGGGCCATGGATGAGGTGCGGCGCTCCATGCAGGACATTCGCCTGTCGCCGCGGGTGCGGTGGATGGACGACAACTCGGCGCCCGACGTGATCCGGATGGATGAAGCGCCGCCTGCGCCGCCGGCTCTCCCGGCGCCGCCGCTGCCGGCGCTGGCGCCGCGCCCGCCCGCGTCAGTGGTGATTCGCGCCGCGGCATTGGCGCCCGTGGCGGCGCCGGCACGCGTGGACATCGCGCCGACGCTGCGCACGATCCGGTTCTGACCGCTTGGAGTGAGATCGCACATTCCACGGCGATCGCGATCCGCGTAATATGAGGTCGTGATCTTCTTCTCTCGACACGACATCCGCCGGGGCCTCGTCCTCCTGGGCGTGGCCGCGGCGGCCGGATGCAGCACCGCCGCGCCGGCGCAGCAGAGCGCCGGCGTCGTCGTTCCCGGCATCGAAGTGTTGCTCCGCGACTCGCTGCCGCTCGTACGCGGCAAGCGCGTGGGACTGATCACCAACCAGAGCGGCCGCGACCGTTCGGGGCGCAGCGACATCGATCTGCTCTACCATGCGCCCGGCGTGAAGCTCGTGGCGCTGTTCGCCCCCGAGCACGGCATCCGCGGCACGGCGGAGGCCGGCGCGAAGATCGCGTCCGACACCGACGCTGAAACGGGCGTGCCGATCTACTCGCTCTACGGCGCGGTGCACGCGCCGACGCCGGCGATGCTCGACAGCGTCGACGTCCTGCTGTACGACATCCAGGACGCCGGCGCGCGCTTCTACACGTACGTCTGGACGATGGCGCTGTCGGCGGACGCGGCAGGGCGCGCGCGCGTGCCCTTCGTCGTGCTCGACCGCCCCGATCCGATCCGCGGAGACCGCGTGGAAGGGGGCGTGCTCGACACGGCGTACCGGTCGTTCGTGGGGGAGTATCCCGTAGCGTTGCGCTACGGACTCACGCCGGGCGAACTGCTGCGGTACCTCGTCGGCACGGGGCAGGTGCACGCCGACGTGCACGTGGTGCCGATGGAGGGCTGGCGCCGCTCGATGTGGTACGATGCCACCGGGCTGCCGTGGGTGGACCCGTCGCCGAACCTGCGTTCGCAGGACGCGCTCGCGCTGTATCCCGGCACGGTGCTCTTCGAGGGGACGAACCTCAGCGAGGGGCGCGGCACCGAAGCGCCGTTCCAGCTCGTCGGCGCGGGGTGGCTCACCGACGCCGGCGCGATCGCACGCGAGCTGAACCTGCTCAACATGGGCGGGGTGCGGTTCGACTCCACGTCGCGCACGATCGCCCCCGGGCAGAAGTGGGGCGGGGAGACGATCCCGATGCTGCACGTCACGGTAACCGACGACGACCGCGTGCAGCCGGTGCAGGTGGCGGCGTACATGCTGCAGGTCATTCGCCGCCGCCATCCCGGCGATTTCAAGTGGGTGCTGCCGCACCTGGACGAACTGGCGGGGAGCGACGCAGTGCGCAAGGCGGTGGACGCGGGCACGGTAGCCGAGCTGCTGCCGAAGCTGCAGGCGCAGTCGGAAGCATTCGAGCGGGCGACACGGTCGTACCTTCTGTACGATCGTTGAGTGCCCGGCCCGGGCATCGGGCCGAGTCCGGTGCGTCACCGCGGTCATGAGCGAATCATCATCGCGCGCTCATCGATTCTTCATGCGGCCGTCACGGCGGCCTCATCCGGCCGGCGTATGGTGCTATCAACGCCATGCCGGAGGCATCCATGCCCGCTCGACGGAACGCGGTGGCACATGCGCCGCAGTTCGAGATGAACGTGACCCCGATGCTCGACGTCCTGCTCGTCCTACTGGTGATCTTCATGGCCGCGTCCATCCGCGTGTACCACTCGCTCGACGCACAACTCCCCGTGCCGTGCAAGGGCGTCTGCGAGGGCGGCGAGACCATCGTACTCGAAGTGGCCGCGGGGCCGGCGTACCGGGTGAACGGTGTGGCGGTGCCGCCGGGCCAACTCGACAGCTATTTGCGCGACATCTACGCGACGCGGCCGACGAAGATCATCGAGGTGGCCGGGCACGCCGGCACTACGTACAGTCAGGTCTTCTCCGCGATCGACCAGGCGGAGGGCGCCGGCGTCCGCGTGGTCGGAATCATGCTGCCGTCGAATGGATTCAGACCCTGACCAACGACGAATCGCTACGTGTTCCGACCCGAAAGCACCCGCGCGAACACGTCGGCGTCCACGTTGGCCCCGGTGAACACGATCCCCACCGTGCGGCCGCGCATCGCGTCACGTTCTTTGCGCAACGCGGCGAGCCCGAGCGCGCCGGCGCCTTCGACCACGTTGTGCGTCGCAGTGAAAATGTCGCGCATCGCCTGCTCCACCTCGGCGTCCGATACGTCGACCACGCGCGCCACGCGGCCCCGCATGAGCCCGAGCGCCGTCGGGTTGGGCGTCCGGCAGGCGACGCCGTCGGCAATCACCGTCTCCACCGGACACGACACCAGCTCCGTGCCCTCGAGCGAGCGCTTGTACGCGGGCGCGGCGGACGACACGACGCCCACGACGTCCAGGTGTCCGCGACCCAGCGCTTCCTTGGCCGAGAGCATCCCGCAGATACCGGAGCCGAGACCGATCGGCACGTACACGGTCTGCAGCGCCGGTACGGCACGCAGGAATTCCATGGAGTAGGTGCCGACGCCGGCCACGAGCGCCGGATCGAACGCGGGCATGGGGTGCCAGCCGCGCTCGCGGGCCAGCGCGGCCGCGTGCTCGAGCGACGCCTGGAAATCGTCGCCGTATTCGATCAGCTCCGCGCCGAGCGCGCGCATCGCCTCGTTCTTTTCGCGGCTGTTGCCGTGCGGAACGACGACGAGCGCCTTGAGACCGTGGCGCGCCGCGGCGAACGCGACCGACTGCCCGTGGTTGCCGCGCGTGGCGGTGACCACGCCCTCGAGGTTCTGGTTCGTGCGCTTGAGCCGGTCCATGTACACGAGCCCGCCGCGGATCTTGAAGGCGCCGAGCGGCGTGTAGTTCTCGTGCTTCACCCACACGGTGGTGCCGGCCGCGCGATCGATGAGCGGCCAGTGGTACTGCGGCGTCGGCGGCATGACCGCCTTCACCAGGCGGTCGGCCGCTTCGAGATCGGCGAGCGAGGGGAGCGCGGCGGCGCCGGTCATGCCGCGCTCAGCGGCCTGCGGCGCGGAACTGTTCCCGCACCTCGGTGAGCGTGCACAGCGGCCGGTACGGGATGCCCGCCGCCTCGATCGTCGCGCGGCCGCCGGCCTCGCGGTCCACCACGGCCGTGGCGACGACGACCTTGGCGCCAGCCTCGCGGATGTGTTCCACGGCGCGGAGCAAGGATCCGCCGGAGGTGATCACATCCTCGACGATGACGACGCGCATACCCTTGGGGTCGATCCCCTCGATCCATTTGCCGAGGCCGTGCTGCTTGGCCTCCTTGCGGACGATGAAGCCCGCGAGCGGATGCGTCGTATTGGCCGATGTGCACACCGCGTTCGAGACGATGGCGTCGGCGCCGAGCGTCGGGCCGCCCACGGCCTGCGCGTCGAACTCGTGGGCCAGCTCGCACACGGCCCTGCCGACGAGCTCGGCGCCCTCGGGATGATAGGTCACCTGCTTGGCGTCGAGGTAGAAGGTGCTCTTCGCGCCCGAGGTGAGAGTAAAATCGCCTTCCCGATACGAGAATCGCGCGAGGAGAGCGGCGAGTTGAAGGCGAGACGACATGCAGGCTCCGGTTCGGGAATCGTGTGTGCCGAAGCTAGTGCCCGGATTGCGATGCTGGTAGCGGCGCAGAAGAAGGAGATTCGCGCGTAGCCGGCCACTCAGCAAATGCCTGATCGGATCACTACCGATGCGACGGATCACGGCGGATGAGCGCCGGGGAGCTTGGCGTCAGACCCCCGTCGCCGGGAGAGCGCACAGGGGTCGAGGAAATCTCCCACCGAATGTGCTCGAGTCGAGCCGTCGTCATCCTTCTAATTCGCCTTGATCCGCTCGCTCATGCATCAGATTGGCTGGCGCGCCGCCCGGTTCTCGCCTACCGGTACGGCGTATGGGGCCATCCGAGCCAGTAGATCGAGTCGGCCGGAACCCTGGGGCCGATCGTGCCGACGACGGAGTTTTCCAGTTTCTGCGGGTCGTACACGATGCCGGCCTTGATGACCGCGCGTGGGAAGCGCATGACCTTGATGTCGGCGAGCGGGTTGCCGTTGACGATCACGGCGTCGGCCCACTTGCCGGTCTCGATCGAGCCGAGCCGGTCGCCCAGTCCCATCGCATGCGCGGCGTTGATGGTGGCGAAGCGGAGTGCGGCGTAGGGGGGAATGCCCGAAAGCACGAACGACAGCAGCTCGCGGTGGACGGAGAACGGCGTGAGATACTCACCCCAGCTCGGGTGGTCGGTGCCCAGCGTGATCAGGTTGCCGCCGCCGGCGTCGTAGAAGGCTTTGATCTCCTTTCGTTTGACCCAGTAAATCTTCTCGAACTGCTCCATCACCGGGCGCGGCGGGCGCGACTCGACAAGCTTGCGCGTGTACGGAGTGAGGAAGCGCTTCTCGTCGGTGAAGTAGGTGAACACCGCCGGATCGCGCTTGCCGTAGTAGCCGTAGGCGCTGAGGGTGGCGTCGTAGTAGACGTGGTGCTGGATGTAGAGTTGGAAGGTGCGCTGGTAGGCCGGCGACGCGAAGGTGGAGTCGGTGAAGTTCTCGAGCGACGCGTATGCACT
>DASVWS010000140.1:0-17959 GCA_036393095.1 Gemmatimonadaceae bacterium
CGGAACGCGGAGTTGATCCTCAACCCGGGTGAGACGCGCACCCTGACGTGGGTGCCGCAGGCCCCCGGCATCTATCCGTTCTACTGCACCGATTTCTGCTCGGCGCTGCACCAGGAAATGCAGGGATACGTCCGGGTGTCGCCGGCCGGCTCGAACACGCCGCTGACGGCGAACGTGAGCCGGAAGACCGCCGCGCAGCTCAATGGCGCGGCCGGCCACGCCGGAGGCCAGTGATGCGATCGTCCGGCGCGTGGGCGTGGACCGCGACCTCCTCCCCGCGGCCACGCCCCGCGTCCGGGCGAGCCGCGGAGATGACGATGGCAGCGACCATGTCTCGAAAAGCACGCGTGCTCACGGCGATCGCCGCCGTGCTGCTGCTCGGCGTCTACGCCGTGCCGCTCTGGCGGATCAGCCTCCGGGCGCCGCAATACCCGGAAGGGCTGGGCATGAAGATCATGCTCACGACGGTGACGGGGGCCAAAGACAACGACCTCCAGAACATCAACGAACTCAACCACTACATCGGGATGAAGGTGATCGATCCCGACGCGATCCCGGTACTGCGCGTGATGCCGTGGGTGGTGGCCGGGCTCATCGCGACGGGACTGCTGGTGGCGCTCGTTGGCCGGCGGCGCCTGCTCTACGCGTGGATGGCCGCGTTCCTCGCGTTCAGCGTGGCGGGAATGGCCGTGTTCTGGTGGTGGGAATACGACTACGGGCATCACCTCGACGAGGCCAACGCGATCATCAAGATCCCGGGCATGAGCTACCAGCCGCCGCTGCTCGGATCGAAGCAGCTGCTGAACTTCACCGCGATCTCCACGCCCGACTGGGGCGCGTGGATCGCGGGGGCGGCGTTCATGCTCGGCCTGCTCGCGATCGTCGCGTCGCGGCGCCAGGCGCCGGCGGTGCCGGCGTCGAGGGGGTGAGGATGCTCGGCGCCGGTGGGGCGAGCGGCCGGCTGGCCGTGTGGGCACTGGCCGCGCTCGTCGCGGCCGCCGCCTGCAGTCGCGGTCCGCGGCCCATCGCCTATGGGCAGGACGGGTGCGCGTACTGCCTGATGCAGATCAACGACGCGCGCTACGCGGCGGAGCTGGTGACGCACGCCGGCAAGGTGTACACCTTCGACTCCATCGAGTGCCTGGTGTCGTACTACCGGACGCTCGACGCGGCGCACCGCGACGCCGTGGAGACGATGTGGGTGTCGGACTATGCCCATCCGGGAACGCTCATCGCCGCCGGCTCGGCGTCGTATCTGCGCGTGAGCGGGCCGGGAAGCCCGATGGGCCGCGGGATGCTGGCCGTGGCGCGCGCGGCGGATCTCGACCCGCTGCGCGACCGGGCCGTAGGCGGCGCGATGACGTGGCCGGACGTGCTCGCGCTCGCCGAGCGCGAGCAGTGGGACCGGCGCGATCCGGGGGCGGCGGACGCGGCGATGCCGCACATGCACGGAAGCCCGGATGCGCACTAGCGTGACCGCCGTCGTCGCGTTCGCGGCCGCCGCGTGGGGGGCGGCGCCGGCGCGCGCGCAGCGGACGCTGGTGGTGGCGCCCGCGGGCGCCGGCGTGTTCCACGACGTGCAGGCGGCGATCGGGGCGGCGCGGGCCGGCGACACGATCGAGGTCCGCGCCGGCACCTACCGCGAGCCGACGGTCGTCGTCGACCGGCCGGTGGCGATCGTGGGTGTAGGCCGGCCGACGCTCGACGGCGAATCGTCGCGCCAGATCATGACGGTGACGGCGGACGACGTGACTGTCGAGGGGCTGCGCTTCGCGCACGTCGGCACGAGCTACACCGAGGACCGCGCGGCCGTGAAGGTCGTCGGCGCCCGCCGCTGCGCGATCGTGGACAACGAGGTGGACGACGCGTTCTTCGGCATCTACCTGGCCAAGGCCACGGACTGCCGCGTGGAGCGCAACGTGATTCGCGGGCGCGCCCGCAACGAGACCAGCTCGGGCAACGGCATCCATCTCTGGGGCGCGGAGCGCATTCTCGTGGACGGCAACGACGTGCGCGGCCAGCGCGACGGCATCTACCTGGAGTTCACCCGCAATACCGAGGTGCGGGGCAACATCAGCGAGCACAACCTGCGCTACGGCCTGCACTTCATGTACTCGGACGACTGCCGCTACGTGGACAACACCTTCCGCGACAACGGCGCCGGCGTCGCCGTGATGTACGCGCACCGGGTGGCGATGACCGGCAACACGTTCGAGGACAACTGGGGGAGCGCTGCCTACGGCCTGCTCCTGAAGGAGATCTTCGACAGCCGCGTCATGGGCAACACGTTCCGGCGCAACACGACGGGGGTCCTCATCGACGGCGCCAACCGCCTCGTCGCCGAGCACAACGACTTCGTGGACAACGGGTGGGCGCTCAAGCTGGACGGCAGCACGCAGGACGGACGGTTCACCGCCAACGACTTCACCGGGAACACGTTCGACGTCGGCACGACGGGGCGGGTCCTGACGACGACGATCAACGGCAACTACTGGGACCACTACGAGGGCTACGACCTGAACCGCGACGGCGTGGGCGACGTGCCCTTCCGTCCCGTGCGGCTGTTTTCGGTGATCGTGTGGCAGAACGAACCCGCGCTCATCCTGCTGCGCAGCGCGTTCGTGAACCTGGTGGACGCGGGCGAGCGGGTGATTCCTGCGCTCACGCCCGCGGCGTTCGCCGACTCGGCGCCGCGCATGAGGCCGGCGCGATGATCGAGGCCAGAGGGCTCACGAAGCGATTCGGCACGCTCGCCGTGCTGCGCGGCCTGGACCTCGTGGTCGCGCCGGGGCGGACCACGGCGATCCTCGGCCCCAACGGGGCGGGGAAGACCACGTTCCTCAAGATGATCCTCGGCCTCACCAAACCGGACGGCGGCACGCTGCTCTTCGACGGGACCCCGGTGAACGGCGACTGCCGCTACCGGTCGCGCATCGGCTACATGCCGCAACTGGCCCGCTTCCCCGAGAACCTCACCGGCCGCGAGCTCATCGCCATGGTGCGCGACCTTCGCGGCGCCACGGGCCCGTGCGACGACGAGCTGATCCCGGCGTTCGAGCTCGAGCCGCAGCTCGACAAGCGGCTCCGCACGCTGTCGGGGGGCACGCGGCAGAAGATCAACGCCGTGCTCGCCGTGCTGTTCCGCCCCGAGCTGCTGATTCTCGACGAACCGACCGCGGGGCTGGATCCCGTGGCGAGCAGCCTGCTCAAGGACAAGATCCTTGCGCTGCGCGCCCAGGGGCGCACCTGTCTCGTCACGTCGCACGTGCTGAGCGAGATGGAAGAACTGGCGGACGACGTCGTGTTCCTACTCGACGGCCGCGTACGGTTCTCCGGCCCGCTCTCCGAGCTGAAGGCGCGCACGCGCCAGGCCACGCTCGAGCGCGCGGTGGCGGAGATGATGCGCCGCGGCGCCGAGGAGGCGGCATGAACACCATGGTCAAGGTCCTGCGCTACGACGTGCGGGACCTGGTGCGCAGCCGGTGGCTCGTGGGCTACACGCTGTTCTTCGCGGCCGTCACCGACGCGCTCGTGCGGTTCGGGGGCAGCAGCGAGAAGGCGCTGCTCAGCCTGGTGAGCATCACGCTGTTCATCGTGCCGCTGGTGTCGCTCGTGTTCGGCACGGTCTATCTGTACAACGCGCGCGAGTTCACGGAGCTGCTGCTGGCGCATCCGGTGGGGCGCCGCCAGCTGTTCGGCGGGCTCTACCTCGGGCTCACGCTGCCGCTCTGCGTGGCGTTCGTGGCGGGGGTGGCCGTTCCGCTGTTGCTGGAGGGGCTGGACGACGCGGGGCAGCGGGTGCCCTTCGTGATGCTGCTGGCCGCCGGCACGGCGCTCACGGCGATCTTCACCGCGGTGGCGTTCGTGATCGCCACGGTCACCGAGGACCGGCTCAAGGGGCTGGGGATCGCTATCGCGGCGTGGCTGGCGGCCGCGGTGGTGTACGACGGCCTCGTGCTGCTGGCGGTCCTGCTGTTCGGCGACTATCCGCTCGAGCGGCCGATGCTGGTGGCGATGTTCGCCAATCCGTTGGACCTCGCCCGAGTGCTGCTGCTGCTCCAGTTCGACGCGTCGGCGCTGCTCGGCTACACCGGCGCGGTATTCCGCCAGTTCTTCACCGGCATCAGCGGGACGCTGGTGTCGCTCGCGGCGCTCGCGTTGTGGATCGCGGCGCCCGTTGCCCTCGGCCTGCGCGCATTCCGGCGCAAGGACTTCTGATGCGCCGGTCGACCGCGGAGCATGCACGGCGACGGCGGGGCATTCAATCCACCCAATGGGAGATCTCGATGATGAAGCGCACGATCGTGATGTTGATTGCAGTTGGCGCCGCGGCGTCCGTCCTCGCGTGCGGGGGCGGCGAGAAGCAGCAGGCGGCCGACACGATGCAGATGCAGATGCCGGCGGCCGCGGCGACGGCGCCGGCCGGCCCACAGACGCCGGATGCCGGCGGCAAGATCGACAGCGTCGGCATGTACACGGACGCGAACGGAAATTACTTCAAGCCCAAGGACTTCGAGGTGCATCAGGGCGACGTGATCCGGTTCGTGCTCGTGTCCGGCGTGCACAACGCGTCGTTCCCGGCCGATTCGAACAAGGGCGCCACCGGACTGCCGTCGCCCAGCGAGTACCTGCAGCTGCCCGGCCAGACGTACGACGTGAAGGTGACGTTCAAGCCCGGCACGTACTACTACCAGTGCGACGCGCACGCGCTGCTGGGAATGGTCGGCCACATCAAGGTGGAGTCCAGGTAGCGCCGAGTCCGTACGGCGGATGAGCGGCCGGCGCCAGCGCGCCCACCATCGTCGCTGGCGCGAGGACGCGAGGCACGCCGGCGATTCGGGCGCCGACGTGCCGACCGTCAGCGACCACGGGGCCGGCGCCATGGGCGAGGCGGGGGCGCGCGGACGCGGGTGGGGGGACCCGAGCGTCCGCCTAGCCGAAATTCTGGATGATCTTGGGCATCTGGGTCAGCGCCTTCCCGAGATCGTCCCCATTCATGCACGGGGTCAGCTTGACTTTCGCGTGCAGCCCGAACCAGAGGCGTTCTCCGACCATTGCCGCGATCCCTGGATCGTCGGTATTCACGACCATGAGGCCGGCTCGGTCCCCGCCTGAGGGGAAGAAGTACATGGCTTCCGGCTTCAGGTCGTCGCCGAGTTGCTGGAAGACCTTCCCGATCCGTCCCGAACGTACCGAATCGTTCCCGGCGTCCGTCGGAAAGCTGAACTCCACGAGGATGCGCATCCTGCCTCCAAGAGTGGTAAAAGGAAGGGAGACCATAAGGAGGACCGGGAGAGCACGCAAGTTCCGCGCGGCGCAGGATGTTTACGCGCGCCTGCGTCACGGTGCAACCTCTTCACCTGAAGGCGTCGCACGAGCGGCATGACACCGGCGGCCGGTGCCCATCGTCGCGACCGGGTATGCCCCCCTACAAAGTGGAGGGCTCTGCTGACTTCCACCCCATGACAGCGGCGGGAAATTGGAAATGATCGTCATGCCGGCGTCGCGCATCGACGACCCGCTGTGCCTGCGCGACACGACGGTGTGAGCGACGTTCCGGTCTCGGAGGAGGAGGGCCAAATGGCGAAAGTCACGACCAGACTCGCGAAGCGCAGCAAGTCCGCGGTGCGGAAGGGCTACGAGAAGGTGGAATCGAGTGTCATGGCCGCCGTGGGACGGAGGACCGTGAAGGGCAAGATGCAGAACGCCAAGTTCGTCGCCGGGCGTGCGGCCAAGGGCGCCCTGATTGCGGGCGGCGTCGCGGCCGCCGGCGTCCTCGTCTCGGAAGTCAGGAAGCGGCGCAAACCCGTTTGACGGGCATCACCCGGCGGCGCGTGCGCATTGGGGTGTTCTCGGCCGTAGCAATCTCGGCGATAGGCGCGCTGTGCTCGACGGCGCCGGCGCAGCGCGCTGACTCCAGCTACGCCGCCTCCGTGGCTGCCATCGCGCGGCGACAGGCGGTGGACGATAGTGTCGCCGCGCCGGGCGCGCGGAGCATCCTGCTCACGCACGGAGCGCCGGCGCCGCGCGTGATCGTGCTGCTGCACGGACTCACCGACTCGCCGCGGCAGTTCGAGGCATTCGCCTACCAGCTCTATGCGGACGGGAGCAACGTGTACGTGCCGCGCCTGCCGCAGCATGGGCTGCGCGGGGGAACGGTGCGCGCGCTGTCGCGCCTGCGGGGAGGACAGCTGCGCGGCGTCTCCGATTCCGTCGTGAACGAAGCGCGCGGGCTCGGCGACTCGGTGGTGGTCGTGGGGCTGAGCATGGGCGCGACGATGGGCGCCTGGATTGCGCAGGAGCGCGCGATCACGCGCGCCGTGCTGATCGCGCCGGCCATCGAGCCGGGACGCATTCCGTCGCTGCTCGAGCGTCCGCTCATCGGACTCGCCGACCGGCTGCCGAGCCTGAGCCGGCGGACCCGGACCGACAGCACGCGCCCCGACCGCGAGGCGGGATTCGACCTGCGAGCGACCGCGGAGATCTTCGAACTCGGCATGTCGATCATGCGCGACGCCGAGCGCACGGCGCCGCGCACGCACCAGATCGTCGTGCTGGTGAATGCCGCCGACCGCACCGTGAAGGAGTCGGCGGCGGAAGCGATCGCGGCCAACTGGACACGGCACGGCGCCGCGGTGTCGGTGTTCGAGCTGCCCGACTCGCTGCGCCTTCCCCACAACATCATCGATCCCCTCCGTGGCCGCGTTGGCGGGACCGTGGTCCTCGGGCTGCTGCGCACGCTCGCGTATGGCCAGCCGCCCACGGCGCTGGTCCGCCGCCTCACGCCGCGCTGACCGCGCGCTTCGATCAGCGGTCGGCGGCGAGCAGGCGCGACTGCGCGGGATCGAAGCTCGCGATGAGATCGAGTTCCGTCGCGCCGAAGCGCGCCGCCGCTGCAACTGCCCGGCGATCGTGTTCGTGGTCGAGTGACCACTGGGCGTGACTCGCGAGCAACGCGGCAGCCGTGGCGCGGCCGAGGGTGAGCGCGAAGCGCCGGGCGTCCGCCTCGCGCGACGCGTCGTCGCGGGACGCGTGCGCGGCCAGCCAGGCGCCCGCCGCACCGAGTGCGGCGCGCACGCGGCCGGCCACGGCGAGGAGCGCGGGCTCGCGCACGCCGGCCAGCTCGCGCTCCACGGCGCGCGCGAGCGGGGCGATGCCGCCGTCGCCGAGGGCGCGCAGCGTGTCGAGCGAGAGGACGTTCGTCGTTCCTTCCCAGATGGTGAGCACCTGCGTGTCGCGAAGGAGCACGGGGAGCCCGGTGTCCTCCACGTAGCCGGCGCCGCCGAAGGCTTCGAGGACTTCGGAGACGACGGCGACGGCCTGGCGCCCCGTCGTGAGCTTCACGACCGGCGTGAGGATCCGCAGCAGCGCTTCGTCTTCCGCTCTGCCCAGGCCGCACTCGGCGCGCCCAAGGAGCTCCACCAGCCGGAAGGTGAGATGGAACGAGGCTTCGAACTCCGCCTGCAGCCCGGCGAGCGTGTCGGCATGCAGCGGCTGCTCGGCGAGCGGGCGTTCGAAGGCGCGGCGCAGGCCGGCGTACGAGCGCGCGAGCGCGAGCCCGCGGCGCATGTACGCGAGCGCCGCCACGGAATTCCAGGTGCGCGTGATGTTGAGGACGGTGCTGATGGCGCGCACGCCGTTGGCCAGCTCGCCCACCGGAACGGCGGGAGTGCCGTCGAGGGTGAGCTCGGCGGTGGGCAGCTTGCGGGTGCCGAGCTTGTCCTTGAGCCGGTCGACGGTCAGCCGGTTCGGCGCGCCCGCGTCGTCGCGCGTTTCGAGGTAGAACATGGCGAGGCCGCGACCGCCGGCGGGATTCCCCTCCGGGCGCGCGAGCGTGAGCGCCATCTGCGAGGTGATCGCCGAGGTGAACCACTTGCGTCCGTACAGCCGCCACCCGCCGCCCTCGAGACGCGCCACGGTTTCCGACGGGGCGACGTCGGAGCCGCCGGCCTGCTCGGTCATCCACTGCCCGCTGGTCCAGAACCGCGTGGGGTCGCGGCTGGTCAGGCGGGGGAGGGCGCGGTCGAGGAGTGGCTGGTTGCCGGACACGACGAGCGCCCGCGCGGCGCCGTCGCTCATCGCGAGCGGGCAGGCGTAGATCTCGGTGGACGCCGTGAACAGATAGACGAGCGCGAACTGCAGGACGCGCGAGCGTTCGCCGAACGGCCGCTCGTAGGCGAGCGCCACGAGCCCTTCGCGCGCCGCGATTGCTTCGGCGCGGCGCCAGAGCGGCGTCGTCTCGATGCGGTCCACGCGGTTGCCCCAGGCGTCCCACTGCACGAGCACGGGCTCGAGTTCGCGTTCTGCGAGCTGCTGCCGGTACAGCTCGCCGCCGGCGAGCGCGCCCATGCGCTCGAGCTGCGGCCCGGCGGCCTGCCGTTCGTCAGCGGTCAGCGCGCTCGCGAGGTAGCTGCGCAGCACGCGGTCGTCGGTATACTGGTTGCCGAGGCTCGGCGGGGTCTGGACGAATCCCATGGCGGCGCTCCGTTGCGTCGAGCCGGACGAGGCGCGGCTCGACTCCATTCAATGATAGCGGGGGCGGATTCGCGCCCGCTGTCGGGCGGATGACGTTCGGGTCCGTGATATCCGCCCGTCTGGCGCCGGCTTGCACGGGTCCGCAAGTTAGGCCGGTCCCCCGCGTCTCGATTTCCCACCGCGACCACTCGCCGCATGCCACCCAAAGAACTCACCCTGCGCGGCCTCGTCCTCGGCGCGCTGATCACGACCCTCTTCACGGCGGCGAACGTCTATCTCGGCCTCAAGGTCGGGCTCACGTTCGCGTCGTCCATTCCCGCGGCCGTGATCTCGATGGCCGTGCTCAGCATGGTGAAGGACTCGTCGATCCTCGAGAACAACATCGTGCAGACCGTGGCGTCGGCGGCCGGGACGCTGTCGGCGATCATCTTCGTGCTGCCGGGGCTGGTGATCGTGGGCTGGTGGCAGGGATTTCCGTTCTGGGAGTCGTTCCTGGTGTGCCTGAGCGGCGGCGTCCTGGGCGTGCTGTTCACGATTCCGCTCCGGCGCGCACTGGTGACGACGTCGGACCTGCCGTATCCCGAAGGCGTGGCGGCGGCCGAGGTGCTGCGGGTGGGATCGGGCACGCGCGGCGAAACGAGCGACGAGTCGGGCGAGGCGCGCGAGGGGCTCCGGGCGGTGGTGCTGGGGAGCGCGACGTCGGCGGGGTTGGCGATTCTCGCGGCGACGCAGATCATCGCGGGCGAGTTGACCGGCTACTTCCCGATCGGCGCGACGGCGGCGAGCGGTTACGACATGGCGTGGTCGCTGGCGCTGGTGGGCGCGGGGCACCTGGTGGGCCTCTCGGTGGGCATGGCGATGTTCGTCGGGCTCATCATCGCGTGGGCGATCGCGGTGCCGGTGCTCACGCACCTGCAGGGGGCGATTCCCGCCGGGATGACGCTCGCCTCGAACACGGCGCACATCTGGAGCACGCAGGTGCGGTTCATCGGCGCCGGCGCGATCGGCATCTCCGCCATCTTCACGCTGGCCATGCTGACCAAGCCGGTCGTGGGCGGGCTGGTGAGCACGCTGGCCGCGTCGCGCGCGGGAGCGAGCAGCGACGAGCGCGATCGCGACCTGTCGCGCGGATGGATCATCGGGCTCGCCGTCGGATGCGCCCTGATTGCCGGCGGGCTGGCCTACCACTTCGCGGCGGCCACGGTGCTGGCGCCGAACGCCGGGCGGCTCACGGCCGTCGCGGTGCCGTTCGTGGTGATCGTGGGGTTCGTGATCGCGGGCATCTGCGGCTACATGGCGGGGCTGATCGGGGCGTCGAACAGCCCGATCTCGGGCGTCGGCATCCTGTCGATCGTGGTCTGTGCGTCGTTGCTCGTGCTCGTGGTGCATCCGGCGGAGGCATCGCGGCCGGCGCTCGTGGCATTCTCGCTGTTCGTGACGGCGATCGTGTTCGCGTGCGCGACGATTTCGAACGACAACCTGCAGGACCTCAAGACGGGGCAGCTGGTGGGCGCCTCGCCGCGCCGCCAGCAGATCGCGTTGATCGTGGGCGTGGGCGCGGGCGCGGCGGTGGTTCCGTGGGTGCTCAACCTGCTGGCGCGGGCGTACGGATTCGCCGGGGCGCCGAACGTGGGCGTGCTCGCCGCCGGGCACGAGCTGCCGGCGCCGCAGGCGACGCTGATCTCGGCGCTCGCCAAGGGCGTGATCGGCGGGAATCTCAACTGGACGATGATCGGCGTCGGCGCGCTGGTGGGCGTCGGGTTGATCGCACTGGACGCCGTGCTCGGCGCCATGAAGAAGCTGCGCATTCCGCCGCTGGCGGTGGGCATCGGCATCTACCTGCCGATGTCGGCGACGTTCGCCGTGGTGGTCGGGGCGCTGCTCTCGCACTGGTACGACCGGCGCGCGCGGTCGCTGCCCGATCCCGAGCGAGCCCAGCGGCTGGGCACGCTGGTGGCGTCGGGGTTGATCGTGGGGGAGAGCGTGTGGGGGGTGCTGAACGCCGGGCTGATCGTGGGGCTCTCGAAGGAGGCGCCGATCGCGCTCGTGCGGGAGGCATTTGCGCCCGCGCCGTGGCTGGGCGTGCTGGCGTTCGTGGCGTGTCTCTTCTTCCTGTACCGGTGGATGCTGCGCCGGTCGGCGGTGATGGCGGGGCCGGCGCGATAGACGGCCGGCGCAAGCCGGCGCCGTGATCCACGGTGGCCGGCGTGGTTGCACGCGCCGCGCTGCGCCTTACGGGGACTCCCTCGCGACGCCATTCTTCGCCATCCCGACAGCGAACGGAGACCCGTCCCGATGCTCGACCGCCGCCGCTTCCTGCAGTGGGCCGCCGCCGCGGCCGTCTTCCCACGCCGGGTGCTCGACCTCCCCGATCGACGCCGACGCGCGCCGGATCCCGGCGGCCGCGATAAGGCCTTGCCGGACGGCCCGGCGAAGCGGGGCGCCTACGCCCCGGGGCGAATCCCCAACGAATACTCGCTCCTGCTGCCGGGCGAGGCCGACGCGCTGGCGCGTGTGCCCGCGGTGACCGGATTCCGCGGCGGCGCGGTGGCGGCGTCGGCGGGCGGAGGCGCCATGCAGTCGTTGCGGACAGGCGAATCGGTGGACGGCTGGCGGCTGGTCGCGCTGATCGCGGATCTCGAGGGCGCGCCGGCCGCGGTGTTCGAGAAGCGCGTGTCGCACCGCGGGGCCATCGTGTACGTCAACGAACGCGGGGAGCAGGCACGGGTTCCCACGGGGGTGGGCGACCTCGCGAACATCCGCCCGCGTCCCATCAATGCGGCGCCGGGCGCGCGCTTCCGCCGCGCGGCGTCGTTTCCGAATCAGCCCGACGCGCCGGGCGACTTCATTCTCGGTTCGAACGAGGATCCCTGCTACGAGAACGTGGCGGCGCTCGGCGAGGAGTTCATCGGGTGGACGCTCGTGGCGAACGAGGAGACGGGGCCGGAACGTTCGCTCTGGCTCGAGGCGGACGGCACGTCACGGCAGTTCGGCAGCGACCCGCGGTCGCTGTGGGCGCCCGATCTCACCGGGCGCCAGTTCGATCCGCGGCGGTTCCTGCCGTCGGAATACCTGTACGAGTATGTCCCGGGCTACAGCAAGCGGACGCTGCTGGGTGGCTACCTGCCCGCCGCGGATATCGGGGTGTGGAATCCCCACTTCAACGTCGGGTACGACGCGATGGTGCTGCTTCCGCCGGGCGCCGACGCGACGCCGATGGGGCGGGTGAGCGCGCTCCTGCCCGAACGCCGCGAGGACCTCATTCCCGCGGGTGACACGCACGCCGACCTCGCGCTCCCCGACGTCCCCTGGGTCGACCGCTACTGGAATACGACCGCCGAGGGATTCTTCAGCGCCCTGCTGGGGCTCTGGCGCCACTGGCAGCGCTTCTTCGAAGGCCGCATGCAGGTGGAGATTCCCGATCCGTGGCTGCTCGACGCGGCGCGCGCCGGCATCGTGCTCTCGCGCTGCAGCTACCGCGGGCTCGAGCCCAGCTATCAGATCGGCGAGGGCGCGTACACCAAGATCCCCGAACGCAGTCACGCGCTCTTCCCGGTGGCCCACTACGAATTCGTATGGGCGCACCAGCTCTGGAACCTCACCGACGCGGCGGAGCCCTACTTCGCGCATTACCTGGAGCAGTACGTCGAGCCCGACGGCAACTTCACGTACAACACGCAGGACCAGGTCGAGGGGCCGCTCAACGCCGGCGTCTTCCTGGAAAACTCGGCGCGCGCCTACGACTACGGACGCGATCTCGACGCGCTCGCGCGCCGGCTGCCCGTGTTGCGGCGCATGATCGCGTTCGTCGCCGGCCGGTATCAGTACTCGCTGCGCACCTTCCCCGAGACCGACCCGCGCCACGGACTCATCTGGGGCTCCCCGGAGGCGGATCTCGGCGAACCGAAGCACGACACGCCCGGCGATCACCCGTACTACTATCAGAATGCGGCCTGGATCTGGCGCGGGCTGTTCGAGCACGGGCGCGTGCTGACGGCGGCCGCGCGGGCCGCATCGGCCACCGGGCGCGCGTCGCTGGCGCGGACGTTGGACCGCGACGGCGCGGCGGCGCGCGCGCTGGCGTCGGATATGCGGGGCAAGATCGAGCGCTCGCTCCGGACGGCACTCGCGGCGCGCGATGCGGACATGCGCGACGCCGGGATCACGCCGTTCCATCCGTTCGACACGTCGCGGAAGCCGGAGGAGCTGTCGAGCTACGAGAACCACCGGTTCATGATGGACTGGTGGACGGCCGACTGGGGAGACGCGGCGCTCGACGCGGGACACTTCCGCCATCGCGCGCTCGCGGGCGAGCAGCTCCTGGGCATGAACACCGACGGCCACTATCCGCGCACGTCGAACTTCATGGAGCACGGCACGCTCGCCGGCCGCATACGCGAAGACGACTACCGGCCGTTCCTGCTCGCGCTGTACGGCAATCTCTGCTACGCCATGGATTCGGGCAGCCGTTATGCGCCGGAAGACGCGCTGCTTCCCGGCAACTTCCCGGGCGAGGGCAGCCACTACGCCTGGTCGGCGGTGGTGAACAGCGAACTGCAGCCGGCGATGGCGCTGCGGTGGCTGCTCTGCTGGGAGGAGCACGACCGGCCCGGGCGCGTGCCCACCGTCCACGTGCAGAAGGCGGCGCCCCGGCACTGGTTTGCTGCCGGAACGCGGATCGCCGTCACCCGGTGTCCGACGCGGTTCGGCGAGCTGGCGTGGGTGACCGAACCCGACGGCGCGGGGTGGCGCGTGACGCTCTCGCTCCCGGCGCAGTTCGCGGCGAATCTCGCCGTGCACGTGCACCGGCCGGACGGGCGCGCGCTGTCCCACGCGTCGATAGGGACGGTGCAGGGCGCATCGGTGCTGCTCACGCCGGCGGAGCTCGCGGGCCGGGAGCGCCTGGTCATCAACATCGCGTGAAGTTTCGCCGGCGTGCCGCCCGCGCCCTGGCCGTGGGACCCGCAAGACGCCACCATTGGTGCGGACCGTGGCGCCGCGCACGGCGGCGCCCCGGATCGACTTTCCGATGGAGACCGAGATGCAGCGTCATAATCGTGTGCCGGCGGCGCGACCGTCGCGCCGCCGGCCGTTTGTTGCCGCGGCGCTCATCACCGCCGTGCTGTTCCTCGGCGCCGCACCCGCGCCGCCGGGGCGCGCGGCCGTGCACCCGGCGCACCGGGCGCGACCCGACAGTACGCTCTTCTACCTTGGCGCCGACATCTCGTACCTCGCCGCGGCGGGCGGGCGGCGCGCCTTCCCGCCCTACCAGGAGAACGGCAAGCCGGCCGACGAGCTGACCATTCTCGAGCGTCATGGATGGAACGCATTCCGGCTGCGCGTATTCGTGTCGCCGGTGCGCGAAGCGCCCGACAACTCGCTCGCCAACACGATCCCGCTGGCCCGGCGGATCAAGGCGTCGGGTGCGCTGCTGCTGCTCGACATCCACTACTCCGACACGTGGGCCGATCCGCAGCACCAGGAAATTCCCGTCGCGTGGCGCGGGCTGCACTTCGACGCGCTGGAGCAGGAAGTCGAGACCTACAGCCGCAACACCATCAGGGCGCTGAAGGACGCGGGTGCGATGCCCGACTGGGTGCAGGTAGGCAACGAGATCACGCGCGGGACGCTGTGGCCCGTGGGGCAGCTCGCCGTGCCCGGCTCCAACGAATACCTGCCGCCGCAGCCGGGCGATTCCGCCGAGCAATGGAAGCACCTGACGGGGCTGCTCGAGGCCGGCATTCGCGGCGTGAGGGAGGGGGCGGGCGACACGCCGCCGCGCATCGCGATCCACATCGATCGCGGCGGCGACTGGAAGACCACGAAGTGGTTCTTCGATCATCTCGAGGCCGCGCACGTGCCCTACGACATCATCGCCGAGAGCTTCTATCCGCCGTGGCGCCACGGCACGCTCGCCGATCTGCGGATGAACATGGACAGCAGCGCCGCCCGCTTTCATAAGGATTTTCTCGTGGCCGAGACCGGGTACGGCCCCTCGCACTACCCGGACAATCCCGACATGCAGTGGCCCACGACGCCCGACGGCCGGCTGCAGTTCATGGTGGATCTCGTGCGCACCGTGCAGCGGGCGCCGCGCGGGCTGGGCGTGATGTACTGGGCGCCCGAGTGGGACCTCTGGAACCGCGACGGCACGCCCGGGCCGGCGGTGTTCACCCTCGACTCGCTCCGCCAACCATGACCCACACGCTGATTCACAACGGCACGCTCATCGATGGGACCGGCGCCGCGCCGGTGCCCAACGGCGCCGTGCTGCTGCACGACGATCGCATCGCCGCCGCCGGGCGGCTGGACGCGCTGCCGCGGCCCGCGGGCACGCTGGTCGAGATCGACGCGCAGGGCGGCACGATCCTCCCCGGGCTCATCGACGCGCACGTGCACATGACGATGCAGAACGACGGGATGATGAAGCACGCGACCACGCCCTTCTCGCTCAACTTCTATCTGGCGGTGCGCTACCTGCGCCGCACGCTCGACGCCGGCATCACGACCGTGCGCGACGCGGGCGGCGCGGACCTCGGCCTCAAGCGCGCGCTCGAGATGGGCCTCGTGGAAGGACCGCGGATGCAGATCAGCATCACGCCGCTCTCGATCACCGGCGGCCACCTCGACTTCTGGCTCCCCTCGGGCCAGACGCTGGGATTGTTCACGCCGCACCCCGGGCTGCCGAGCGGCATCTGCGACGGCGTGGACGAGGTGCGCCGGAAGGTGCGCGAGGTGCTGCGCGCCGGCGCCGAGGTGATCAAGGTGTGCTCCACCGGCGGCGTGCTGAGTCCCACCGACCACCCGGCGTTCACGCAGTTCACGCCCGAAGAGCTGGGCGTGATGGTGCAGGAGGGCGCGTACCGGCGCGGCGTGAAGGTGATGGCGCACGCGCAGGGCGCCGAGGGAATCAAGAACGCGATCCGCGCCGGCATCCACTCCATCGAGCACGGCATCTACCTGGACGAGGAGGCGATCGAGCTGATGCTGGCGCGCGGTACGTTCCTGGTGCCGACGCTCCTCGCACCGCAGGCGGTCATCGAGCAGGCGGAGCAGACCGGCACGATCTCGGAGTGGGCGCTGCGGAAGTCGAAGGAGGTGCTGCAGGCGCACCGCGACAGCATCAGGCAGGCGCACAAGGCGGGCGTGAAGATCGCCATGGGCACCGACGCGGGCGTGATGCCGCACGGCACGAACCTCCGCGAGCTCGGCCTCATGTGCGCGCATGCGGGGATGTCGCCAATGGAAGCGATCGTGGCGACCACGCGCACGGCGGCGGAGTGCCTGGGATGGCAGGACCGCGTGGGCACGCTCGAAGCCGGAAAGCTGGGCGACGTGACCGTCACGTCGGTCGACCCGTTGGCAGACATCCGGTCGCTCACGCCCGAGACGATCCGCGTGGTGATCCAGAGCGGGCGCGTGGTGAAAGGGGAGTCGCTAGGTTTCCCTCGTTCCGACCGGAGCTGACGATGCGGGTTCGCGGGGGGCGGGTCGCCATCGGCGTGGCGATACTCGTGGCGTGGTGCGCGTTCGGGGACCTCAGGGCCGCGCGGAGCAACCTGTGGGTGTTCCACGAAGCGATGCGCGGCGATCTCGTCGACTCCGTCGCCGCCAACATGCAGCGGTTCTCCGCGATCCAGCGCGACCTGTCGGCCGATCGCGCGGTCGGGTACGCGAGCGACCTCTCGCGCGATCCGGTGCAGGACCGATTTCTGACGGCGCTGGTACAGGCCCAGTCGGCGTTGGCGCCCCACCTCGTCTTCGACAGCCGCGCCGTCACTCCCGTCGTCGGCGACTTCCCCGGCACTCCTCCCGACAGCGCACAGCTCGCCGGCATGGGGCTGCGCGTGATTCGCGACTACGGCCGCGGCGTGTTCCTGCTCAGCCGGAGCATTCCGTGATTCTCCGGCTCCTGGCCTGGCTCGTCGTCACCCTGGCCATCGGATGGGCGGCGGTGATGGTCGTCTGGCCCGGGCCGGTCCGGTGGAAGTCCGGCGAAACGCTGCTTCGCGGTTCCCTGGCCGTCGGCCTCGGATTCGGAATCAGCTCGTGCGCATTCTTCGTGGCGATGGTCCTGCTCGGCCCGACGCGGTTGGCGGCCTTCGGCGCGGACGCCGTGGCGCTGGCGGCGCTGATCGCGCTCGCCCGATCGCGCGCCCATTCACTGCCGGCCGACCGCTACCGTCTTCCGAACGCGCCGGCGCCGGATACGCTCGACCGGCAGATCGGATGGGGAATCGTTGCCCTCACCGGCGTCGCGGCCGTCGCCACGCTGGCGGTGTCGATGCGCATGCCGCATGGGGACTGGGACGCATGGGGGATCTACAACCTCACGGCCCGCTTCATCTATCTGGGAGGCTCGCACTGGCACCGCGCCTTCACTCCCGGGCTCGGCATTCATCCCGATTATCCGCTGCTCCTGCCCGGCTCGGTGGTGCGCGGATGGTTGTATACGGGCAGCGCGAGTTCGATCGTGCCGGCGATCGCGGGCATGCTCTTCGCGTACGCGCTTGCCGGCCTCGTCGCGGGCGGCGTTTGGATCCTTCGTGGACGCCGACATGCCGCGGCGGCCGCGATGGTGCTCATCGGCACGCCCTTCTTTCTCACGGCCAGCGCGTCGCAGTACGCGGATCTTCCGCTCACCCTCTTCTTCGTGGGCGCGATCGTGCTGTACGCGCTCGCTAGGCGGCTCCGCGACGACGAGACATGGATGCTCATCGGATCTGGACTGTGCGCCGGGCTCGCGGCGTGGACCAAGAACGAAGGGCTGCTCTTCGTGCTCATCGCGTGCGCGGGCCTGTTCGTGCTGCACCACCGGGTCCGCCGCCGCGGCCCGGACCGGCGCGTCCTCGCCGCGTTCCTGTGGGGGCTGGTCCCGGTGCTCGTAGTGGTCGGCTTCTTCAAGCTGACATTGGCGCCGCCCAACGATCTCGTGAGCGGCCAAGGCTCGGGCACGCTTCCGCGGCTGGTCGATGCGTCGCGCTACTGGCTGATCGTGAGCTCGGGCCTCCGCTTCCTGCTGCACTTCCCCGTCATCCCCGTGGTCATCCTGCTCGCGCTGGCCGGGCTCGACCGCGACGCCGGCGATCGCCGCGCCAAGCGCCTCGCCGCCTATATCGTGCTCGCGATGGCGGCCGGCTACTTCACAGTCTATCTCACCACGCCGCTCGACCTCGCGTTGCAGATCCACCGGTCGCTCGACCGCCTGATCATGCAACTCTGGCCACTGGCGCTGTTCGTGGCGTTCATGGCGCTGCGATTGCCGGAGCAGGCCGCCGCCGCCGGGGCCGGGTCCTGATCCGAACGCCACCCGGTGCGGTCAGCGCATCGTCAGGATCGCGCGCATCGCGGTGATCGCATCGAAGAAATTGCCGAGCCGCAGGTTCTCGTTCGGTCCGTGCTGGTTGTCGTCGAAGTTGACCACCGGCACTCCCACGGTCGCCGCGCCGAGGTCGTCGGAGAACAGGTAGAACGGCGTGGAGCC
>DASVWS010000141.1:0-13885 GCA_036393095.1 Gemmatimonadaceae bacterium
GCGGTTGCGGTCCTCGGTCACCTGGTTGCGCAGCTGCTCCACGTGGTTGACGAGGGCGCGGTCGCGCAGCGTGAGCAGGTGGAGGTACTTGTAGCGGGCGACGAGATCGCCGAACGACTGCGCCGAGAGCATCACCTCGAAGGTGAACAGCGGGCCGCGCTTGTAGATCTCGACGAGGCGGTTCTGGAGCACGGCGCGCTGGCTCGCCAGGTCGTCCTCGGTGCGCACGAGGTTGCCGGTGGCCTCGGCCACGTCGGCGTTGATCGTGACCAGCTCCCGGTCGAGGGCGCCGACCAGGCGCGCCGTGGCGTCGGCGCGGCGGTCGAGGTTGGAGACTTCCTCGTCGAGATCGTGCGCCGAGTTTTGGAGCTGCTGCATCCGCTGCTCCAGCGCCGCGCGCTCCTGGCGGATCATCTCCAGCGTGTCGCGCTGTGCGCGGAGCTTCCGGTCGGTCTCGTTCTGCTGCTGGGCGCGCGCCTGGCCGGGCGTGGCCCCCAGCGCGCACGCGACGGCGACCGCGGCCGCCAGGGCGGCGAACGGGAGCCGGCTCACAACCCGCGTAGGTGCCTCCCCACGGCGACGGCGCTGCCCGCGAGCCCGATGACCGCGCCGGCGGCCACGCCGAGGACGGCGAGGGACGGACTGAAGAACACTGTATGGAAATTCAGATAGCGGTCGATGAGGTGCATGCTGCCCCACGTCAGCAGCAGGGCGAGCAGGCCGCCCAGCACGCCCTTGCCGAACCCCTCGAGCAGGAAGGGGCGCCGGATGAAGCCGTCGGTGGCGCCGACGAGCCGCATGATCGAGATCTCCTCGGCGCGCGCCAGCACCGCCATGCGGATCGTGGCGCCGATGATGATCACGGCCACGGCGGCGAAGGCGAGCCCGAGCGCGAGCCCGGCCACCCCGGCGATGTTGCGCAGGCGGTAGAGCTGCACCAGCCAGTCCTCGCCGTAGCGCACGTCGTCCACGAACGGGTAGCTCCTGAGGCGCTCGGCCACGCGTTCCACGGTCGCCGGGTCGCGGAAGCCGGGCTTGAGCCGGATGTCGATGGACGCCGGCAGCACGCCGGCCTCGAACACGTCGGAGAACTCGGTGAGCTCCTTCCGCGCGCGCGCCAGCGCCTGGTCCTTGGTGACGATCTCCACGCTCTGCACTTCGGGGAACGCCTCGATGTCGCCTGCCGCGGCGGCGATCGATTCGGCATCGGTGCCGTCGGCGATGAACGCGCGCACCTCGACGCGCTCCTCCACCTGCTGGAGCGCGGCGCGGATGTTCAGCGCGACGAGGCCGAACAGCCCGAACGCGAACAGCGAGAACGCGATCGTGGTGACGCTCAGCGCGATGAGGAGCGGCGAGCGCGCGAAGGCGGCCGATGCGTCGCGCAGGGTGCGTCTCATGCCTCGGGTCCCCCGGTCTGGGCGGAGTCGAACACGATCTGCCCGCGGTTGAGCTCGACCGTGCGGTAGTCGGAGTGGCGCACGAGCTCGAGATCGTGCGTGGCCATCATGATCGCCGTGCCCGAGGCGTTGATCTCGCGCAGCAGCTGGAAGACGCCGCGCGTGGCGCGCTCGTCGAGGTTGCCGGTGGGCTCGTCGGCGATCAGGACGAACGGATCGTTCACCAGCGCGCGCGCGATCGCCACCCGCTGCTGCTCGCCGCCCGACAGCTCCCGCGGATACGCGGTGGCTTTCGACGCCAGCCCGACCTGCGTGAGCACGCGGCTCACTTTGGGCGCGATCTGCGGGCGGGGCGTGCCGGTGACTTCGAGGGCGAACGCGACGTTCGCCTCCGCGGTGCGTTCCTCGAGCAGCCGGAAATCCTGGAATATGATGCCGAGCCGGCGGCGGAGCTTCGACACCTCGCGGCGCGACGCGTGCTCCGACGTCACGCCGCTCACGCGCACCACGCCGCTCGTCGGGCGCTCGTCGAAGTAGCTGAGCCGCAGGATCGTGCTCTTGCCGGCGCCGCTGGGCCCCGTGAGGAAGACGAACTCGCCCTTCCCGACGCGGAACGTGACTTCCTTCAACGCCGTCCCGGACCGCTGGTATTCCTTCGTGACCTCGTGGAACCGGATCACGCCACCCGCACCCGCATCCGCGGCCGTCAATGCAACGCCTGCTCGAGGTCGGCGATGAGATCGTCGGCGCTCTCGATGCCGATGCTCATGCGGATGAACCCGTCGGGGACGCCGATGCGGCTCCGCTCGCCGGGCGAGAGGCCGGCGTGCGAGGTGAACCGCGGTTCCGATACCAGCGAATCGACCCCGCCGAGACTCGGCGCATGCTGGAAGATCCGCAGCTTGCGCAGCATGCGGTCCACGGCGCGGGCACCGCCCGCCAGTTCGATGGCCATCATGCCGCCGAACCCGTCAAGCGTGCGCGCCGCCAGCTCGTGGTCCGGATGCGAGGCCAGGCCGGGATAGTGCACCGTCCGGATCTCCTTGCACTCGGCGGCCCACTCGGCCACCTGCATGGCGTTCGCGTTGTGGCGCTGCATCCGCACGTCCAGCGTCTTGAGTCCGCGTTCCAGGAGCCAGGCGGCGAACGGGTCGGGCGCCTGGCCCCACAGCATCATCTTCTGCCGCACCTCTTCAATGTAAGGCGCCGTGCCCGACACGACGCCCCCGAGCACGTCGTGGTGCCCGTTGAGGTACTTGGTGGCGGAATGGATCGACACGTCGGCGCCGTGCTCGAGCGGCCGGAAGTTGATCGGGCTGGCGAAGGTGGCGTCCACCACCAGCGCGATGCCGCGCTCCTTGCACATGTAGCTCACCGGCGCGAGGTCGAGCACACGGCAGGTGGGGTTCACCGGCGTCTCGAGGAAGACGACGCGCGTCTGCTTGTTGACCGCCCGCCGCCACGCCCGCACTTCCAGCGGATCGACGAGGGTGACCTCGATGCCGAGCGAGGCGAGCTCCTGCTCGAGCAGCGCCCGCGTGCCGCCGTAGATCCAGCTGCTGGCCACGATGTGGTCGCCGGGGCGCAGCAGCGCCGTGAGCGCGCACGCGGTGGCGCCCATGCCGCTCGCCATGAGCACCGACGCTTCGGCTTCCTCGAGCGCGGCCATGCGCCGCTGCACGGCTTCGGCGTTGGGGGCGTTGCCGTAGCGCGGGTAGCGCATCCCGCCGCTGGTGCCGATTTCCTGGATGTAGTTGACCGACTGGTAGAGCGCGCGCACTACCGGCGAGTCGACTTCGCGCTCCCCGGCTTCCACGCCGCCGTGCAGCGGTAGCGTGGCGCGGTTCAACGTGCGCTGTGGGCGCTTGGGCATCGGGACGGTCTCAGGCGTACGCGGGCGGACGCCCGCGCGAATCCAGGTCGGGCTTGATCACCCGGACGATTTCCGAGGGCGAGGCGCCAGCCACGTCGCGCAGCACCACGTCGCCCTTCTTCATGGCCTCGTCGATGTACACGGTCGCCAACTCGTGCCGGCGCGGGCCGTACACCCACGCGAGTTCGCCGTCGTTGAGCAGCCGCGTGCGGGCGTCGTCCGGATGCATGAACACCGCCGGGCCGCGCGCCGGATCGTCCGCCCTCGTCGCGATCAACTGCGCGACCCGCAGCGGACGGCGGATCTGCTCATCCACGATCTCCTCCGATCGCCACGTACTGTTCGTTCAGCCGCATCACGAGCCGGCGGCGCCACAGCGCGTCGAGCGTGCTGCGGGCGTCGGGCTCGGTTTCGCCGATCTCGCCCGCCAGGTCCGCGGCCAGCGTGCGCCCGCGCCGCTTCACCGCCTCCCAGGCCCGCCGCTCCCGCTCGCTCAGCACCCCGACCACGTGGACCCCGTCCTCCTGCTCGATGGCCAGCGCCAGCCCGTGCCGCTCGAGCACGGTCTCGATCGCCTCCCAGTGGTCGTCGGTCACGCCGCGGAACAGGAAGTACGCCTCGTGCGGCGGGTTCTCCGCGCAGTAGCGCAGCAGGAGCTTCGCGATCACCTCGTCGGCGCAGGAGAAGTCCATCATCGACACGTGCGAGAAGTCGAGCACGGTGAGGGTGCGCTCGTGTGCCTCGCGCATCAACAGCTCGATCTGGTTGCGTACCGCGGCGCCGGTGGGGCGCGTGACGAGGTTCGAATAGAGATTCGCCGACACGGTCTGCCGGAGAACGGTCCCGAGGTCGATGTGGTTCATTCTTTGGCCGCCGCGCGCTCCGGGATCGTCACCTGCACCTGAGCGCCGGGAAAGGGGGAGAGGTCTTCTTCCAACGGAACATCTTCGTCCCACTTCGGCACGAGCGCAATGCGCGCCGTGCCGCTGCGGATGGACAGCTTGCCTTCCCAGCGGCCGCAGTAGCGGCGGACGCCCGACAGGCCCTGCCCGCGGCCGGGGTCGCGGAACCGGCTCACCCCGCGAATGACGGCGGCCTCCAGCGCGGCCCCGTCGTCCCACCGGTCGTCGCGCACGCGGCCCGGTGCGCCCTCCAGCGAGTTCCGGAACCCGATGCCGGCGTCGCACACCGCGATCTGCACCACCCGCCGCCCCAGCCGCTTCTTCCAGGTGTAGGCCTGCACCGCCACCCACCCGCCGCGGCCGGCGTGCTCGACGATGTTCTGACAGACCTCCGACAGCGTCATCGCGAAGCCCACCGTCGCCTTGGCGTCGAGGTTCAGCTCCGTGGCGATGATCTGCTGCGCCTTCTGCTGGATGCGCTCCACCACCTCGTGCACGTCTTCGCTCCGCGCGACCGGGGTGACCTCCAGCAGCACGCGCGAGTCGCCGCCCGTGCGCTTGGGCACCGCGCCGTGCAGCTCGTACAGGTCGTCGGCGTACTTGAAGAAGTCCGTCCGCGCCCAGTAGCCCACGGTCTCCTCCCCCTCGGGCACGGCGAACGCGGGGCGCTCGGCCCGCGTCTGCGCCAGCGTGAGCAGCGCCGTCAGCCCGTACGGCGACGCCCACCGGCAGTGGCGCGCGTCGACGAGCACCTTCTCGTCCACGGGCACTGGCGCCAGCTGCTCCAGGACCTGCTCGAAGGTCTGATCGTCGAGCGACGGCGGGACGTTGATGACGGTGGTCACGTGGTGCTGAGTTCCCCTCGAAGGTAGCGCGCGAGGCCGGTGGCTCCGCGATGTTCCAGATTCCGGCCGGCGGCGCGGTGCGCGGCGCGAACGGCGTCTTCCAACTTATCACCGGCCAGGAGCCGAGAGAAATAAGTTGCGCCCCACACGTCCCCACAACCCGTGGGATCGCCGCCCGCGGGACTTGACACCGGCGTCGGGACGAGCGCCGTGCGAATCGGGCCCGCGGCCCGTCCCATGGTGCGCGGGCGCCGCAGGTCGGAGAGCCGCTCGAAGTCGGCCGCGGCGAAATACACGGCGCCGCGGGCCCCGAGCGTGACCACCAGGCAGCGCGTGCCGGCGTCGATCGCCGTCGCGGCCAGCGCCATCGCGTCGGGCGCCATGAGCGCCATCTCGTCCTCGTTCACCTGCACGAGGTCGAAACAGGCGCACCACTCGCGCACGTTGGGCAGCGGCCGCGGCGTGCGAAGGCCGTCGTGCCGGATGGCCAGCACCAGCGAGTGCAGGTCGCAGTAGATCGGGCCGCCGAAATGCTGACGGATCAGCTGCGCCGTCTCGAGGTCGATCTCCCACCCCGCAAGCAGATTGATGTACAGCGCGTCGAGCCCGTGGAGCAGCGGCTGCAGCCCCGCCCACGTCCATGGGGGGACGCCGCCGGTGAGCCGTTCGGTGCGCCGCGCGTCGCTCACGTAGCGAATCTCCACGCGGTTGTTCGGGTAGGGCACCTCGACGAGCGGCGCGTCGGCGGCGATGTGGCGCAACGTGCCCGTGAACTCGCGCGCGCGCGGGGCCAGGTCGGCGCCGACCTTGATGAGCGGCACGATCTCCCAGTCGTCGGGAAGCGCGGCGTCCAGCCCGCTCAGGCTGTAGGTGACGCCTCCCCACTCCTCGATGGGGCGTTCGCGGACGTCACGTCCGTGGATGACGTCCCAGACGAACGTGCCGAGGATCCCGACCCTCATACCGCATCATACGAATCGATGAATGTCTTGACCGCGCCCACCACGCCGGCGGTGCCGGGCAGGCTGCCGGGCACGATGCGCGCCGCGGCGACGGCCGGCGCGAACGCGCGGCGGCGCACTTCGGCGCCGAGCGGAACGAACAGCCGGTCGCCCGCCGCGGTCACGCCGCCCGCCACCACCACGACGTCGGGATTCAGGATGTTGAGCAGGTTGGCGACGCCGGTGCCCAGGTAGCGCCCGGTGTCGCGCACGATCTCGTTGGCCACCGGATCGCCCTGGCGCGCCGCCTCGTATACGGTGGCGGCCGTCAGCTCGTCCAGGTTGCCGTTCACCATCCGCGGCATGAGCGATTCGGTGCCCTCGCGCACGAGCACCTCACGCGCCCGCGTCGCGATCGCCGGCCCCGACGCGTAGGCCTCGAGACATCCGTAGTTGCCGCACTTGCAGTGGCGGCCGTTCAGCTCGATGGTCGTGTGGCCGATCTCGCCGGCTACGTCGGAGGCGCCGTGGAAGAGCTTGCCATCCACGATCAGTCCGCCGCCGATGCCGGTGCCGATGGTGAGGCCCACCACGTGGCGCCCGCCGCGCGCGGCGCCCTGCCACCATTCGCCCACCGTGGCGCAGTTGGCGTCGTTGTCGAGCGTGGCGGGGATGCCGAGGCGGTTGGAGATGCGATCGCGCAGCGGGAAGTCCTTCCAGCCGAGGTTCGGCGCGACGATCACCAGCCCGCGCTCGCGGTCCAGCGGTCCCGGCGCGCCGATGCCGATGCCGGCGAAGGCGTCGCGCCGCACGCCCGCGTCGCGCATCGTCTCGGCGATGGTCGCTTCGATCTGCTCGACGATCCGGTCCACCACGGTGTCGGCGCCGTAGGCGACGCCCGTGGGCGCCGACCGGACGCCGAACGTCCTGCTGCCGTCGGCGGACAGGGCGCCGGTCACGATGTTCGTGCCCCCGAGGTCGACGCCCACGATGTATTGCTGCGGCGATTTGGCGTTCATATGCGCGAAGAAGAGGTGCTACAGAAGATGGCGCACGCGCGCCGCCACGTCACCTGCGTCCAGCTCGCGCATGCACTTCCAGTGCTTCAGCGGGCACACCGGCGGGCCGTGCGTGTCGCAGGGCCGGCAGTCCAGGGCAGGGTGCTCCACAACAATAGAATGGGGCGCCAGCGGTCCGAAGCCGAAGGCGGGCACGGTGGGCCCGAATATCGTGGCCGTGGGCGTTCCCATCGCCGAGGCCAGGTGCTGCGGCGCCGAATCGTTGGTCACGAGCGCGCGGCACCGGCCGATCAGCTCGGCCGACGCGAGCAGCGACAGGCGGCCGGTGGCGTCCACCGTGGACGGGCCGGCGGCGTCGTCGATGGCCGACGCGAGCGCGCGGTCGTCGGCGCTGCCGATCACGACCAGGCGCGCTTCCGCAGCCAGCTCGCGGGCAAGCTCGGCATAGTACGGCCACCGCTTGGTGGCCCAGACGCTCCCCGGCGCGAGCGCGACGAGCGGGCGCGGGTCACGCGGCGCGCCGAGCAGCGCGTCCACGGCGGCCTTCTCCCCCGCGCCCGGATACAGGCGCGGGCGCCGCTCCTCGGCGGTCGGCTCGCGCTCGGGTACGGCAAGCTGCCAGAGGCGCGCGGCGTGGTGCAGGTCGCGCCGGTAGGGCACGGTGCGCGAGTACAGGGCGCGCCCCGCCGAAGTGGAGAATCCGACGCGCACGGGAATGCCGGCGGCGAGGGCGAGGGCGGCGCTGCGCATCGAGCCCTGCGCCAGGTACGCGGTGTCGGCGCGGGCGGCGCGCAGCTCGGCGGCGAGGCGCCGGAATCCGCGCAGCCCGCGCGCCGAGCCGCGCTTGTCGTACACGATCGCGCGACGCACGTCCGGATTGTTGGCCAGCAATCCTGCCGCGGCGGGCGTGGCCACCACGTCCACCGGCCCGCGCGCCGCCAGCTCCGCGATCAGCGGCGTGGTGAGCACCATGTCGCCGAGGAAGCTGGTCTGGACGATGAGCGAGGTCATATCGCGGAGTGGGGGCTCGACGGTGCGGGAGTCAGGTTCGCGGCGTTCGATCGGCGCGGGCGGGCATCAGGAAGACTGAACTGCAGATGATACGGATGGACACGATGAGACGGATACGGCGACGTGGGGCCTCCGCTCGCGATTCGCCACGCCGGGCGGTACGGAGGCTCCTCTGCCGCCCGGATCAAGTCCGTTTCAGCCGAATTGTCCGTCTCATTTGCGGTTCCTTCGGTTCTTGGTGCTCGCGTCGCGCAACTACTCCACCTTGAGCACGGCAAGGAACGCCTCCTGCGGGATCTCGACCGCGCCCACCTGCTTCATGCGCTTCTTTCCCTCCTTCTGCTTCTCCAGGAGCTTGCGCTTCCGGGTGATGTCGCCGCCATAGCACTTCGCCAATACGTCCTTGCGCAGCGGCTTCACCGTCGTGCGCGCGATGACCTTGGTGCCGATCGCGGCCTGGATGGCGACCTCGAACAGCTGGCGCGGAATCAGCTCCTTCAGCTTGTCGGCGATCTTGCGCCCCCACTCGTACGCCTTGTCGCGGTGGATGATCACCGAGAACGCGTCCACCGGGTCGCCGTTGATCAGCATGTCGAGCTTCACGAGGTCGCTGCGCCGGTAGTCCAGCATCTCGTAGTCGAGCGACGCGTAGCCGCGGCTGATCGTCTTCAGCCGGTCGAAGAAATCGAGAATGACCTCGGCGAGCGGAAACTCCCAGTCGAACTCCACGCGCGACTGGTCGAGGTAGGTCATGTTCCTGTACACGCCGCGGCGCTCGTTGCCCAGCGTCATGATCGGCCCGATGTAGTCGGCGGGCGCCATGATGCGCGCCTTCACGTACGGCTCCTCGATGCGCGCGATCTCCGCCGGCGGCGGCATCTTCGACGGATTCTCGATCAGCTCCATCGTCCCGTCCGTGTGGTACACGTGGTACTCCACGTTCGGCACGGTGGTGATCAGGTCGAGATCGAACTCGCGCTCCAGCCGCTCCTGCACGATGTCCATGTGCAGCAGGCCGAGGAATCCGCACCGGAAGCCGAAGCCGAGCGCGGTGGAGGACTCCGGCGTGAAGTGCAGCGACGCGTCGTTGAGAATGAGCTTGTCGAGCGCGTCGCGCAGCGTCTCGTACTGCTGGGTGTCGGTGGGGTAGAGCCCCGAGAACACCATCGAGTGCACGTCCTGGTAGCCGGGGAGCGGCGTTCCGGCGGGGCGGTCGAAATCCATGATCGTGTCGCCGGCGCGGGTCTCCTTGACCGAGCGCACGTTCGCCACCACGTAGCCCACCTCGCCGGGGCCGAGCGACTCCGTCGGCACCTGGCGGAGCTGGTTGTATCCGACCTCGGCCACCTCGTACGGCTCGCGGCTGCCCGACGCGAAGAAGACCTTCTGCCCCGGCCGGATCGTGCCGTCCACGACGCGCACGCTCGGGATCGCGCCGCGGTAGCGGTCGTAGTACGAGTCGAAGTTCAGCGCCCGCAGCGGGCCGTTGGGATCGCCCTTCGGCGCCGGCACCTTCTTCACGATCTGTTCGAGCAGCGCCGGAATGCCGATCCCCTCCTTGGCGCTCACGAGCAGGATCTCCTCGGGGCTGGCGCCGATGAGGTCGTGCACCTCCCGCTTCCGCCGCTCCGGCTCGGCGCCGGGCAGGTCGATCTTGTTGAGCACGGGGATGATCTCGAGCCCCGCGTCCATGGCCAGAAAGAGATTGGACAGCGTTTGCGCCTGGATGCCCTGCGACGCGTCGACCACGAGAATCGCGCCCTCGCACGCGGCGAGCGAACGCGACACCTCGTACGTGAAGTCCACGTGTCCCGGCGTGTCGATGAGGTTCAGCTCGTACGTCCTGCCGTCCCCGGCCGCGTACGACATGCGCACCGCGTTGAGCTTGATCGTGATGCCGCGCTCCCGCTCGAGGTCGAGCGTGTCGAGCACCTGGCTCTTCATCTCCCGCTTCTGCAGCATGCCGGTGGCCTCGATCAGCCGGTCCGCGAGCGTGGACTTGCCGTGATCGATGTGCGCGACGATGCAGAAATTGCGAATGAGCGAGAGGTCCACGGGAGTCCGGGCTGATCGTTGGGCGCGCCGGATGCGGCGCAATCATCAAAGTTAGTCCGGGCGGGGGACGGCTCCAAGGCAAGCATCTGCCGGCGATCCGTGCGGTGTTCCGCTCCGGCGCGCCGGGCCGGCATCAAGAGCCGAGGGAACGGCAGATGAGACGGACCCAACGGACGAGACGGATCAAACCTTTGGGGGCGCGGCGGGGAGTTCCGGCGCACCGGGCGCATCGAGTCTCCCCCTCGAAGCCCCCACAGCTTTCATCCGTCTGATCCGGATCGTCCGTCTCATCTGCAGTTTCAATTGTTCTTGATGCCCGCGCGGCGCACCGCAAACCGCCGCCGGACGTTTGACCCTGCGCCACCCGCCGTCTAGCTTTCGCCGCCCGATGGACAACGCCCGCGCGACGCGAGCCGATCTCCTCGACCCCGCGCACCTCGCCGCGCTGGGCCGCGTGGAGATTATTGCCCGTTGGGTCGTGGACGGGTTCATGAGCGGGCTCCACCGCTCGCCGCGCAAGGGATTCTCCGTGGAGTTCGCCGAGTACCGGCCCTACCTCCCCGGCGACGATCTGCGCCACCTCGACTGGAAGGTCGCCGCGCGCGCCGACCGCCTCGTCATCCGCCAGTACGAGGAGGAAACGAACCTCCGCGCCACGATCGTGCTCGACGTCAGCCGCTCCATGAGCTGGAGCGGCGCCCAGCTCGGCGGCGCGGGCCGCGTGCGCGAGCCGGCACGCGTCACCAAGCTCGCCTACGCCGAGATCGTGGGCGCGTCGCTGGCGCTCGTACTCCTGCGCCAGCGCGACGCCGTGGGGCTCGTGCGCTTCGACGACCGTGTGCGCACCGCCGTGCCGCCGCGCGCCCGCCAGGCGCAGTGGCGGCGGCTCGTCGCCGCGCTCGACGACCCGGGCGCGGGCCGCGCGTCCAGCGCCCCCGCCGCGCTCGAACAGGCGGCGCAGCTCCTGCGGCGCCGCGGTATGGTCGTGCTCATCTCCGACCTCCTCATGGACGTGGACGACACGGTGCGCGCCCTTCGCGGACTCCGCGCCGCCGGCCACGACGTCACCGTGCTCCACGTGCTCGACCCCGACGAGCGCGAGCTGCCGGTGCAGGGCGAGCTGCTGTTCGTCGATCCCGAATCGGAGCTCGCCGTGCCCGCCACCGTGTCGGACGTGCGGGCCGCGTACCGCGCCACCGTGAACGAGGTGATCGAGGAGTGGCGCGCGCGGCTCGGCGCCGCCGGCGTCGGCTACGACGTCGTGGTCACCGACCAGCCGTTCGGCGTGCCGCTGCGGCGCGCCTTCGCGGCCCGCCAGCACCTGCCATGAGCTTCCTCGCGCCCTGGTTCCTGCTGCTCGGCGCCGCGGCGGCGGTACCGCTGCTGCTCCACCTCCTGCGCCGGCGCATCGGCACGCGCGTGGAATTTCCCGCGGCCCGCTATCTGGCCCGCGCCGAGCGCGAGCACAGCCGCACCCTGCGCCTGCGCAACCTCGCGCTCATGATGCTGCGCGTGGCGGCGGTGCTGCTCATCGCCCTCGCCGCGGCGCGCCCCGCGGCGCGCCTGTTCGGCCGCGGGCACGGCCCCACCGCGCTCGCCGTGGTGCTCGACAATTCGCTCAGCACCACCGTGATCGAGAATGGCCACCCGCTGTTCGCGCACCTCGACGCGCTGGCGCGACGCGCCCTCGGCCGCGCCGCAGCGGGCGACCGGCTGTGGCTCGTGACCGCCGACGGCATGGCGCGCACCGGCACCGCCGCCGAGCTGCGGCAGGCGCTGGACCGCGTGTCGCCGCTGGGGGGCGCCGGCGACCCGGAGCTCGCGCTCGCGCGCGCCGCGGCTACGGTGCGCGAAGCCGGATTGTCCAGCCGCCAGGTGGCGCTCATCACCGACGGGCAGAAGTCCACGTGGTCGCAGGTGCCCGCCACCGGCACGGTGCCCGTGGTCGCGTGGGTGCCGGGCACGCCCCCGCCCGCCAACCGCGCCGTGGTGAGCGCGCGCGCCGAGCCCGAGCGGTGGACGCCGCGCGGCGCCGTGCGCGCCCGCGTACAGGCCGCCGATTCCACCACGTACCGCATCATGCTCGGCAGCCGCACGCTGGCGCGCGGCACTGCGGCGCCCGGAGAGGAGATCGTCGTGCGCGCCACGCCCCCGGAGCGCGGGTGGCAGAGCGGTACAGTAGAGCTGGATCCCGACGAGCTGCCGGGCGACAACGTGCGACACTTCGCGGCGTGGGTGGGGCCGGCCACGCGCGTGCGCGTGTCGCCGGGCGCGGGGCCGTTCGTGGCGAGCGCGCTGGACGTGTTGCGCGGCGACGGGCGCGTGGCGGCGGGGAGCGACGTGTCGGTGCTGCCCGCGGACGAGCTGGCCGCGCTGCCCGCGCTCATCGTCGCCCCCTCCGATCCGGTGCGCGTGGGCGCCGCCAACCGGGCGCTGGACCGGGCCGGCGTCCCGTGGCGGTTCGGGCCGGCGCGGCGCGGCGCCGAAGTGGTGCGCGGCGCGGAGCTGGGCAGCCCGCGCGCGACCTTCCGCTACGAGCTGCAGCGCACGGGCAGCGCGCCGACCGATACGCTCGGACGCGTGGGCGTGGATCCGTGGATCGTGGCCGGCCCGCGCTACGTGCTCGTGGCGTCGCCGCTCACCCCCGACGCCTCGAGCTTTCCGGTGAGCGCGGCGTTCGTGCCCTGGCTGGCCGGCGTCATCGCCGACCGGCTGTCGGGACAGCCGGGGCGTGCCATGGACGCCGCGCCCATGCAGCGCCTGGCCTGGCCGGCGTGGGCCGACGCGCTGGAAGGCGCGGCGATCGACGGGACGCCGGGCAGCGAGTTCACGGTGCCGGCTGAGGCCGGCACCTACTTCTTCACGCGCAACGGCCGGCGCGTGGGCGCGCTGGTCGTCAACGCCGAAGGGCGCGAGTCCACGCTCGACCGGTGGAGCCCGCGCGACTTCGCGCGGCTGCTGGGCGACCACGCGCGCGTGCTCGCCGACGACGACCGCTTCGTGGCATCGCTCTTCGATGCGTCGACGCGCGGGCCGCTGGCCACGCCGCTCCTCGCGGCGCTGCTGGCGGTGCTCGTCGTCGAAGGCGCCATCGCGGCGCGCGGCGCCCGCGGAGACGGCTGATGGCGCTCGACCTGCTGCTCGACTCGCTCGAACGTCTTCCCGCCTTCGCCCGCACGGTGGAGGCATTGCCGGCGCCGGGCGCCACGCTGCGCGTTACGGGCCTGCCCGGGTCGAGCGACGCCGTGCTGCTGGCCGCGCTCTCGCGGCGGCTGCCGTCGCGCTTCTTCACGCTCGTGGCGGAGAGCGTGCCCGAGGCGGAGCGCTGGCTGGCCGACCTGCAGACGCTGCTCCCCGAGGGCGCGGTGGCGTTCTACCCGCCGCGCGAGAGCCTGGGCGAGAGCGAGCCGCACCTCGAGATCGCGGGCGAGCGCGTGGAGACAATGGAGCGCGTGTCGCGCGGGGGCGTGCAGGTGCTGCTCACCACGGCGCGCGCCGTGCTCGAGCGCACCCGGGTGCCGGGGGCGCTGCGGCGGCTGCGGCTGGAGCTGCGCAAGGGCGAGATCCGCCGGCTCACCGAGCTCGTGGAGCGTCTCGAAGCGATGGGTTTCGAGCGCGTCCCGATGGTGGACGACGTGGCGCAGTTCAGCGTGCGCGGCGGCATACTCGACGTCTACAGCTTCGGGATGGCCGACCCGGTGCGCGCCGAATTCTGGGGCGACGAGATCGTCGACCTGCGCCAGTTCGACCTCGACACGCAGCGCTCCACGCGCGAGGTGGCGCACGCGCTGGTGCTGCCGGTGGACGCGCCGTCGCTCTCCGGCGCCGCGGCGTTCGAG
>DASVWS010000142.1:0-4125 GCA_036393095.1 Gemmatimonadaceae bacterium
TACCTGGAGCACGGACAGCTCAAGCTGGTGTTCGAGGCAAGCGCCGAGCGGCGCCGGCTGCTTCGCCTGGCGCCGCACCTGGTGCATCCGCTGCGCTTCGTCTGGCCGGTGTACGCCCGGGCGCGCGTGCCCTTCTGGAAGGTGGTGGCGGGGGTGACGCTGTACGACACGCTCGCCGTGTTCCGCAACGTGCACCGGCACCGCCGGCTGACGGCGCGCGGCGTGCTCGCCGAGGAGCCGGCGCTCTCGCCGGACGCGCTGCGCGGCGGCGTCTCGTACTACGATGCGGCCACGGATGACGCGCGCCTCACGCTGGCCAACGTGCTCGACGCCGAGCGCGCCGGCGCCACGGTGCTCAACCACGCCGCGGTGCGCGGATTCGTGATCGAAGGCGGGCGCGTGGTGGGCGCCGAGCTGTTCGACGCCCTCACCGGCGCCGCCACGCACGTGCGCGCCCGGGCCACGGTGAACGCCACCGGCCCGTGGAGCGACGACGTGCGGCGTCTCGAGGGGGCCGCCGACCGACCGCGCGTGCGCGGCAGCAAGGGCGCGCACATCCTCGTGCCGCACGCGCGCGTGGGCAACCACGGCGCGCTCACCCTCCTCTCACCCACCGACGGGCGCGTGATGTTCGCCCTTCCCTCGGGCGACTTCACCGTCTTCGGCACCACCGACACGTACACCGGCGCCAGTCCGGACCAGGTGCGCGCCTCGGAGGACGACGTCGCCTACCTGCTCCGGGCCGCGAATACGTTCTTCCCCAGCGCGGCGCTGGCGCGCGGCGACGTGGTGAGCGCGTGGGCCGGGATCCGTCCGCTCGTCGCGACGGAAGGGGATGCGCCGGGCGCCGCGTCGCGCGAGCATGCCATCGCCGTCACGCCGGCCGGCGTCGTCACGATCACCGGCGGCAAGCTCACCACGTTTCGCATCATGGCGCAGCAGGTCGTGAACGTCGTCTGCCGCCGCATCGGCGCCGGCCGCACGTCGATCACCGCGCATGCGCCACTGCCCGACGACGCGCCGGCGCGAGACGCCGCCTGCGCGCGTGACCCGCGCGCGGGCGCGCCGATCGTTGCCGGCCGCCCCTGGCGCTGGGGCGAGTTGCGCTGGGCGGTGGAGTCGGCGCACGCGCGCACGCTGGGCGACCTGCTCATTCGCCGCACGAAGCTGGCGTTCGAGACGTTGGACCACGCGCTGGGCGCGGCGCCGCAGGTGGCGGCGTACGTCGCGCCGCTCCTCGGCTGGGACGATCAGACCGCGCGCAGCGCCGTGGACGCCTACGCCACCGAAGTCGAGCGGATCTTCGGCGTGGACGCGGGCGCCGGCGCGTAGCGCCGCCGCCCCGCCGCGGAGCGTCTACTCTTCCTCGGTTGCGGCCTCGTCGTGGATCGTGTACAGCTCCACGACCACGAGCTGCCGCGTAAGGGCCGGAAGCCGCAGCAGCACCTCGTCGCCCACGCCCTTGTTGAGCAGGGCGCGACCGATGGGCGACGCCATCGTGACGTGCCCCTCCTCGAACTCCACCGCGTCGCCGAACACCATGTAGTACGTCTCACGCGACCGGGACTTCTTGTCCTCGACGATCACGCGCGATCCCAGCCCCACCTTGTCCGGCGGAATCTGCGCCGGGTCGATGGACGACAGCTTGCTCAGGCGCTGGTGGAGCTGCCCCAGCCGGGCCTGCACGAACTGCTGCCGCTCGAGTGCGGCCTTGTATTCGCTGTTCTCGCGCAGATCGCCGAGCTCCACGGCTTTGCGGATCTCGTTGGGCAGCGTGACGTTCAGCTCGTACTGCAGCCGCGCGACCTCCGAGCCCAGCTTTTCCTTCAGCGCTTCGATCATGGGACGCACGTACCGGATACGGAAAATTGAAACGCCCGGCTGGGTGGCCGGGCGCCGTCACCGCGACGAATCCCGCACACCCGCCTATGGCCGCTCGCGGCCGGAGGTGAGGAGCAGCAGCTTCGTTCGGGCGTCGTGACGCATGCTCTCATAGTATCGAGCCCCGGCGGCTTCGTCCAGCGGCATGGGCGGGCACGGACGTTTCGGCTAGACTTCGGAGCATGATCCGTCTGGAGCGTCACGGCGACGTGACCCGCCTGCGCATGAGCACCTGGCGCAGCCGGTCCATCGGCTACGAGGTGAGCGCCTACTTCGCGCACGGCACGCTGGTGGATTGCGGATTTCCCGCTGTGGCGCGCGCGCTGGCGCCGGCAATTCGCGACCTGCGCCCCGACGGCGCCGTCATCACACACGGCCACGAGGACCACGCCGGCAACGTCGCCGTGCTCGCGCGCCTCGGAATTCCCGTATGGATGTCGGCCGAAACGCTGGCCGAGCTGCGCGCCGGCTGCCGCATCCGCGCGTACCGCCGCTTCACCTGGGGACAACCCCGCCCCTTCGCCGATGCCGTCGAGCCGTATGATCCGAGGCCGCTGCAGATCATTCCGGCTCCGGGGCACTGCCCCGACCACCATGTGGTGTGGGACGCCGCGCGCGGCATTCTCTATTCCGCCGACCTCTGGCTCGGCGTGCACGCCAGGGTCATGCACTTGGAGGAAGACCCGCGCCGGCTCGTGCGCGATCTCCGCGCCGCCGCGGCGCTCGCGCCCGAGCGCATGTTCGACGCGCACCGCGGACCGGTGCGCGATCCGGTGCGTGCGCTGAACGCCAAGGCCGACTGGCTGGACGAGACGATCGCCGTCGTCGAGCGGCGCGTGCGCGACGGCTGGAGCGACCGCGTCATCCTGCGCGCGGTGCTCGGCGGCGAGGAGCTGACCGGGTTCGTCTCGCGCGGCGAGTACGCGCGCGCTAACCTGGTGCGCAGCGTGCGCGCCGGCATGACCGGCGCCAGCGCCCGCGACTCCTCAACCTCCTCCGCGCCCGGCCATCGATGAATTCGCTGCTCGTCGCCATCGTCGTGCTGCTTGCCGCCGCGCTCGCGCTGCTCGTGGCGCTGCTCGCGCGCACGCGGCCCGGCAACGCCGTCGCCGTCGAGCAGCGGTTCGCCGAGCTGCAGCGCGGGCTCGACCGTGCCGACCAGCTCGTGCGCGAGGAGATGAGCCGCAACCGCGAGGAGACCGCCGCGTCGCTGGCGCGTGTCACGCAGGCCCTCGACCAGCGGCTGGCCCAGGTGCAGCGCGGCCTGGGCGAGATGCAGTCGCTCGCCGAGGGCGTGGGCGACCTTAAGCGCGTGCTCACCAACGTGAAGACGCGCGGCGTGCTCGGCGAGTGGCAGCTGCAGGCCCTGCTCGAGCAGCTCCTCACCCCCGATCAGTTCGCGCGCAACGTCAAGCCGAATCCCCTGCGGGATGCGATCGTCGAGTTCGCGATCCGCATTCCCGCGCAGGGCGGCGATGGCGGCATGTGGCTGCCGGTGGACAGCAAGTATCCGGCCGAGGACTACGCGCGGCTGTTCGACGCGCAGGAGCGGGCCGACGCGCCCGCCGTGGCCGCAGCTCAGAAGGCGCTCGCCGCCGCCGTGCGCCGCTCGGCCGACGACATCCGCACCAGGTACATCGACCCGCCCAACACGACGGACTACGCGATCCTCTTCTTGCCGAGCGAGGGATTGTTCGCCGAGGTCGTGCGCCTGCCGGGGCTGGTCGAAGCGCTGAGCGCCGAATGCCGCGTGATGATCGCGGGCCCCACCACCTTCGCCACGTTGCTCAACTGCCTGCAGATGGGATTCCGCTCGATGGCGCTTGCCGAGCGGAGCGAGGAGGTGTGGCGGCTGCTCGGCGCCGTGCGCGCGGAGTTCGGCAAGTTCGGCGAGAGCGTGTCGGGTGCGCAGAAGAAGCTGAGCCTCGCCGCGGACGCGGTAGAGCAGATCGCGGTGCGCGCGCGGGCGATGGACCGGAAGCTGCGGGACGTGGAGCAGCTCCCGGCCGGCGATGACGGCCCGCCCTTGCTCGAGAGCTAGCCCCGGCTCTTTTCGAACTCGCGCGTGAGCCGCTTCATCATCGCGGCGCGCCGGTCGTACAGCCGCTTGAGCGGCCGCTTCTCGTGGCTGGCGTGCGCGTACGAGGTGAGAATCGGCAGCGCGACGGTGGAGTCGAGATAGCACACCACCGCGTCGGGCAGGCGGTCGGGATCGATCTTCCCCCAGCTCACGGCCTCGGCGGG
>DASVWS010000143.1:0-12478 GCA_036393095.1 Gemmatimonadaceae bacterium
GCGCCGGCGCCGTGATCGACTCGACCACCGGCACCATCTACGTCGCCACCGGCAACGCGCTTTGGGACGGTGCCACCAATTGGGGCGACGCGGTGATCGAGCTCGACCCCGACGCGACGCGCATCCTCGGCAACTTCACCCCTGCCAACACGGCCCAGCTCAACGCCGACGACGCCGATCTCGGCTCCACCTCGCCCGTGCTGCTCGGCGGCGGGCTGGTCGCGCAGGGCGGGAAGGACGCGCTCATCCGCGTACTCGACTGGAGCAAGATGAGCGGCACGACGCCGCATCAGGACAGCGAATCGTCGCAGGTGTCCACGCCGTCGGGCGACCGGCTGTTCACCGCGCCCGCGGTGTTCCGCTCGGGCGGCACGACGTGGCTCATCGCCGCCGACAACGGCGCCACGTCGGCGTGGACGGTGCAGGGCCAGCAGCTCGTGCCGCAGTGGCACACGAACACCGGCGGCACGAGTCCGCTGGTGGTGGACGGCCTAGCGTTCGTGTTCGACCCGGGCGGCGGGCTGCACGTGTATGAGGCGACCACCGGGAGCCCCGTGGCGACGCTCGACTGCGGCAGCGGCCACTGGAACAGTCCGATCGTCGTCGACGGGCGGATCGCGCTCCCCGAGGGGAACGCGAACTCGCACCAGACGAGCGGGCTCTTGAATATCTGGCGCGCGCCCTGAGCTGCGGCGCGCGCCTCCGCCCCGCCTACCGGTTCAGCCAGTACGACATCTTCACGAGGAAGGTGTTCTGGGGATGGAGCCGGAACAGGTTCGTGACGTCCGCGCCGACGTTCGTGTTCCCCTCCGCCCCCAGGTAGCCCTCGCGCCCCTCGTTCCACACGAAGTAGAGCGTCGAGCCCGGCCGGTACTCCCACCGGAAGACGACGTTCGATTCGAACTGCTTGAAGTTGAAGCCACCCGGGTCGCCGGTCACCGAAGCGTTGTCGTACGGCGCGAAGCGGGCGTCATAGGCCGCGGCGCGCGGCGTCGCCGAGAGTTGGCGCACGTCGCTGTACGTGCCCTTCGACACGAACGGCTGCAGGTACGCCTGCAGCGACACCGCAGGCGTGAAAGTGTAGTTGACCCGGACGGTTGCGGCGACCGTGGTCTGGTCGAGGTGCGCGAAGGTATAGTGCGTGCCCGTCGAATCGCTGTAGTTGCCGTACCACTGGTTGTCGGCGACGTTGTGCGACCACTGGAGCGCGAACGACGAGCTGAACCGCGCCGCGGCCTTGTAGTCCACTTCGGGGCCGATGCTGAGCGACGAGTTGCGGCCCGCGTCGCCGGTGAACCAGTTCACGTTCACCATCGGCACCACGGCCCGGCGGTCGTCGCCCATCACGGACAACCAGGGCGCCACGTACGCGTCCTGGCGGATGGCCGGCCCGCCGCGCGCGCCGCGGTCGTCGTAGGTCGTGCCAAGCTGGCCGAACGTCGAGCCCATGTTCCACGACCAGTTGTTGCGGAACGTGATATGGAGGTTCGTATTGTAGGCGGCCTCGAGCGGCAGCCCCGTCGTGGTCCAGTACTGCCACCAGTTGTTGTTCCACTGCAGCTTGTTGTACCACGCGCGCTGGTGGCGGTCGAAGAAGCCGACCCACGTGTTCCACGACTGCTGGTCGGCGCGGCGCAGGTAGCCGAGGTCGTTCACCTCGAACCCCGCCGACCGGCGCTGGTACGCCGACTGGAACATCAGGTGCTGGCCCGCGACCTTGCCGAACAGCAGCTCTTCGGCGTCCCCGTTCAGCGCCGTGGCGTTGGAGTCGAGCGGAAGCGCGGCGTCGGGGCGCTGGTAGTAGTGCACGGCGTCGGTCTGCAGCGCGAGAATCGCCGCCCGGCTGCCCTGGACCATGCTGTGGTCCAGCGAGCCGGATATCTGATAGGTGTCGTGCAGGAACCGGTGGCGGAAGTCCACGCCGGCGGCGTACGCGCCCGACGCGAGATACGGCGACGTCCACTGGTCGTCGCGCCGGTTCACTGCCGTGACGATGGCGCCGACGGTCGTGGCGCCGTGCCGCAGGTCCTGCGTCACTCGGGCGACCGCGAAGTTCGTCGTCGGCTCGAACGTCGTGTCCGCCGGCCCGGTGGCGCGCTGCGTCGTGGCGTCGAGCACGCCCAGCGTGAGCCCGCCCGGGAAGCGCCCCATGAGCTTGGCGGCGCCGAGGATCGTGGTGGGGAGCTGCGGCACGGTGTCGCCATACGTGCCGGCGAGCTGCGGCGTGCGCCCGATGCGGCGGCTGTAGTACAACCCCTCGTTGCTACAGTTCACGTCATTGCAGTTCACGTCGAACTGGAAGAGGCCGCGCCCCGCGACGAAGAACGGCCGCTGCTCTTCGAAGAACGATTCGTACGCGGTGAGGTTGAGCACCGCGGGATCGGCCTCGACCTCGCCGAAGTCGGGATTCACGGTGGCGTCGAGCGTGATGTTGGAGGCCACGCGGTACTTGAGGTCGCCGCCCACGGCCATGCTCGACCGCGTGGCGAACCGGTTGTCGACGAGTCGCGAGCCGGCCTTGCTCAGCGTGTACGGCGTCGCCTCCAGGCGCCGCGGCGCATCGAGCCCGTCCAGCCCGCTCAGCGTGCCGAACTGCGAGACCATCCCCGCCTTCGACTGGTCGAACATCGGCCAGCTCACGCGCTCGTTGTAGCGGTAGATGTCGCGGTCGATGGCGATGCCGAAGTCGTGGTTCCGGGACGTGCTGTAGCGGAGCTGCGAGAGCGGAATCCGGAACTCGGCGGTCCAGCCCAGCGAATCGATCCGCGTCGCCACGTCCCACACGCCGTTCCACGCCGGGTCTTCGTTGCCGTCGTTGTAGATCGCCTGGTCCATCTTCACGCCGGCGGCGTTCACCCAGAATTCGTATCCGGTGCGCCGGTCGTGGTACGAATCGAGCAGGATGCCGATCATGTCGGACGGGGTCTGCGTGTCACGCCGCTCGAGGATGCGGATGATGCTGTCGGGATGCGGATCGTAGGCGCGCAGGAAGATGTAGAGGTTCGAGGCGTCGTAGGCGATCTTCGCCACGGTGCGGAAGCGCGGCGCCTTGCCCGCCGTGGGGCTCCACTCGAGGAACTGCGTGATCGGCGGCGTTTCGCGCCAGATCGCGTCGTCGTCGCGGCCGTCGATCATGGGGGCGACGTCGGCGTGAACGGCCACGGCTGAGTTCTCCGTGGGCAGCGGCACCGGGTACGACGGCGCCCTGTGGATGGCGAGGCCCTGGGCCCCGGCGCGTGCGGGAAGTTGGGAAAGGAATGCCAGAACGAAGAGTGCGGCAATCGCCATTGATGCGTCGCTCGTGCTCGTGAAGGTCCAATTCGTGTACTCGCTGCGATTGGACAACACAACGACGCGGTACGTTGGAGAGTTTCGCGCGCGGCGCCCGCGCGACGTTCCGTGGCGAACCGGCCGCGGACGGGGACCGGCGGGCGTTCGTGGCGCGGTTGGCGCCGCTCAGTCTTGGGGCGGCGGTCCTTCGGCGATCGGACGCAGCTCGATCGGCATGTTGAGCGGCTTGCCGCCGGGCCCGGGAGCCGCCGACACCTGCGCCGCCAGCGCGTGCGCGCGCGCCGGCGACGCGACGTCGATGATCCAGAAGCCCACCAGGAATTCCTTGGTATCCGGGAATGCCCCGTCGATGACCGGCGCCCCATCCGGTCCCGCGCGCACGAGCCGAGCCTGCGTGGGCGGGGTCAACCCATGAGCGTCGATCAGCTCACCCGCCGACCGCAGCCGCCTGTCGAAGTCGATCATGAACTGGATGTGCGCCGCGAAGTCCTCGGCCGACCACTTGTTGATCTGGTATTCGCCCGTGCCCGCCGGCGCGTTCATCATCAGCATGTACTTCATGGAAGTGCCTCCTGTGCGGTGGGGCGCCGCGATCGGCGCTTCGTCGAGGCGCCGGCGCCGCCGTGCGCTCCTCGCCGCCGCCCCCAACTTGCACCGCCCGGGCCGGAAAGTCCCGCTTCACGAGTCGCGGGCGCGCCTGACAGGCTGATTTTCCGGCCGCCTTGTGACCGCGCGCACGGACGCGCACGCCGCGGTGACTTTGCGCAACATCGCCACCGTGCGCGCGCGTGACCGCGCCCGCCTCGCCACAGTCAGACTCGCGTATGCGCGTATCCTTCGGCAAGCACCACGTCAGCATGACCGTGAAGGTCGTCGCGGCCGTGGTCTCCGCGGTCACGGCCATCGTCACCATCTTCGAGTTCGGCCGCTCGTACGGCCTCATCGGCGCGCCGGCCCCGGAGGTGCTCACCGTCGGCTCGCTCGGCGTCCGCTGGGTCGCCCTGGCTCCCGCGGCCGACACGGCCACCGCGCTCGGCGACACGCTTCGCTTCGCCGCCACCGTCTCCGACCAGAATGGCACGGCCCTCGTCGGCGCCACCATCCACTGGAGCAGCGACGACCCCTTCGTCGCCCAGCCGGTCGGCGGCGGACGCGTCGTCGTGCGGCACCCCGGGACCGCGACCATCACGGCCGAAGTGGGCGACCGGATCGCGCGCGCGAGCGTCACCGTCCGCCAGCGCGTGGCGTACGTCGAGGTGAACGGCGATAGCGCGCTCGTGCTCGGCGAGGACGAACGCCGCACCGTGCCGCTCCGCGCGCGCGATGCGAACCACTTCACGATCCCTGCACGGAACGCCGTCTGGCGCTCGCTCGACACCGCCATTGCCACGGTGGACTCCGCGGGAACGATCCTCGCCCAGGCGAACGGCGCCACGCAGATCGTCGCCGAGGTGAACGGAGTGGAGGGGCGCACCGCGGTGCGCGTGGTGCCGGTGCCGGGAACCTTCGAGATCATCGCCGGCGAGGCGCAGCGCGCAGCCGCCGGCGCGGCGCTGCCTCGCCCGATCGCCGTGCGGCTCCGGTCCATGCACGGACAGCCGATGGCGGGCGACACGGTCCGCTTCCGCACCGCGGAGGGCGGCGGCCACGCCGACCCGCCCGTGGCCGTCACCGACGCGCACGGCATCGCGCGCACGAGCTGGACGCTCGGCGCCGTCGCGGGGCGCCAGCGCCTCTTCGCGACGCGCGACGACATGGACAGCGTCGGCGTTGTGACCGCCGAAGCGGATCCCGTGCCCGCGAACACGCGCCTGCGTCTCGTGAGCGCCGAGCTCGCGGGCCGCATCGGCGAGACGCTGCCGGAGACGCTGTCCGTGGCCGCGGCCGATACGCTCGGCCGCGCGCTCGTGGAGCTTCCCGTTACGTGGCTGGCCGACGACGGCGGGACCGTGCGCCCAATCGGCGACCGCACCGATTCGCTGGGCGTGGCGCGCGCGATCTGGACGCTGGGCCCGCGGGCCGGCGTGCAGCGCGCGCGCCTCCGCGTGGGAAGCGGACGTCTCGTGCCGGCGCTCGTCGTGCATGCCGACGCCGCCGCCGGGCCGCCGGAAAAGCTGGTGATCGTCGCCGGCGACGGGCAGACCGCGCGCGTTGCCGCCCCGCTGCCCAAGGCCATCGCGCTGCGAGTGCTCGACGGCGCGGGCAACGGCGTGCCGGGCGTCGCGATCACGCTGCGCGCCGGGGGCGGCACGCTGTCCGACAGTGTGCTCACGACCGATTCCGCGGGGCTCGCGCGCGCCCGATGGACGCTGCCGCGCACGCCAGGGCTGCTTCACCTGCGCGTGCACGCGGCCGGCGTGCGCAAGGAGCTCACGCTCTCGGCCCACGCCACGGCGGCGCCGCCGGCGAATCTCACCTTCGGCCAGCCCACCGCCGCACCTCTGGTGCGGCACGCGCTTGGCGCGCACGTGACCGCGCGTGTGACCGACGTGTACGGAAACCCGATCGCCGGCGTCGTCGTGGTCTTCCGCGCGCGGAGCGGCGTGGCCGCGCCCACGCGCGTGGCGACCGATGCCGACGGCGTGGCGCGCACCCGCTGGGTGCTGGGCGCGCACCCCGGGGAGCAGACGCTCACCGCCACGGTGAGCGCGCGCGCCGGCGGCGCGACTTCCTCGCTCGTCGTCACGGCGCGCCGGCGCTGACGCCGGCGCGCGTCACATCAATCCGCCGGTTCGATCAGGAACTGCTCGATCTTGCCGTCGTCGGTCCAGTACGTGGAGAGCGTGGCCCGCGTTCCGTTGGCGAACTGCACCGCGAAGCCGCGGTAGCGCATCCCGCCGCGCAGGTTCGTGGACCGTTGCGCAAGACTCTTGATCGCCCCCAGCGGCCCGAGGCTCGACTTGTAGTCGGCGATGGCCTGGGCGTCGAAATAGAAGTTGCAGTTGGCGGTGAACCGGGAGCGGTCGATGGTGCCTTTCTGGAGTCGAGCCAACTCCGCCAGGGCGATCGCTTCCGCTTTCGCCGTCTCCTCCGGGGACGAGGCCTGCGAAGGCCCCGAAGGAATCAACAGACTGACAAGGGCGTTCCCGATCATCCCCGCCGCGGGGCTCGCTTCCTGATTGGTCAACACCGCCACCGCGATCCTGTCGTCTGGAAACACCGTGTTCGACGCGACGAACCCGCCCACTTCGCCGCCGTGCGTCACCATGCGGTGGCCGTCGAGCGCGCGGATGGAGAGTCCGAGTCCGTAGTTGCTGTACAGTCCGTCCCTGAGCCGCGTCGGCGACTCCATCTCGGCGTATGACGCCGGAGAAAGCAGGCTCTGGTTCATCATCGAGATGTCCCACGTCAGGAGGTCGCCCACTGGCATCGCCATCTCGCCGTCGGCGAAGTACCAGCCCGGCGCCTCCATCAGCGCGGGACGGAGCGGGCCGAAGGCGTGGCGGAAGTATCCGGTGGGTTCGAGCTGGTCGTGCTGCGTGTCGAGGTCGATGGCGTGCGAGAGGCCCACGGGGTCGAGGACGCGCGCCTTGAGGAAGCTCCAGAAGGGCTGTCCGCTCGCCTTCTGCACGATCAGGCCGACGATGTTGAAGTTCGTGTTCGAGTACTGGTACTGCGTGCCCGGATCGAAGTCGAGCGGCTTGGTGGCCCACTCGTGCACGATCTTCTCGGCCGACGACGGCTTCGTCCACTCGGGAATCGTGTAGTCCTGCGGCGCGTAGTCCTCGTACCCCGAGGTGTGCGACATGAGGTTGCGCAGCGTCACCTCGTTGGCGCGCGTCAGCTCGGGGAACCACTTCGACACCGGGTCGTCGATGGAGAGCTTCCCTTCCTGCTGCAGCAGCATCACCGCCGCGACGGTGAACTGCTTGCTGATCGAGCCGATGGCGTAGTGCATGTCGGGGGTCGCGGGCTTCTTCGGCGAGAGCGTCGCGTCGCCGAACGCCTGGACGTACACGATCCGGCCCCCGCGCACGATGCCGACCTCGGCGCTCGGCACGTGCGTCCGGGCCATCACGTCGGTGACGGCGCCGCGAACCCTGGCCGCGAGATCCGGCGGCAGGGTGTTGGTGCCCTGTGCGCCGGCGCGCGGCGCGGCGAGCAGGGCGAAGGCGAGGAGCGCGGAGGCGAGACGCGCGACGGACCGCGACGAGCGGGACATGATGGGATCTCCTGGTGCAGAGCCGGGATCAAAGTTGTTCGCCGGCGGCGCCCGGCGACAGCCCGGGGCCGGATCGGAGAATCCGGCTGACGACGGAAGGGCGCCGGACGCCCCTCGCGGTCGCACGCCGGGACTTCCATACCAGTCGGAATCGGGCCATAGTCTGCTCCGCGGTATGTTCGGTCCCGTCGCCCTTTCCCCGACCCCTTCCCCCATGCCGACCACGCGCAGCCGCACCGTACTGTCATGCGCCACGGCGCTTCTGCTCGCGCCCGCCGCAGCGGCTTCGGCGCAGGCGCCGGCCTCGATGACGATTCCCGGACTCGGAACGCTGTCGTTCCCGACGTCCACGCGCTCGGCGCCTGCCGAGAGCGCCTTCGTCCGCGGCGTGTTGCTGCTGCACGTCTTCGAGTACGAACGGGCCCTCGCCGATTTCCGCGATGCGCAGCGCCTCGATCCGACGATGGCCATGGCGTACTGGGGCGAGGCGATGACGTACAACCACGGCGTGTGGGACGAGCAGGACCCGGCCGCGGCGCGCGCCGCGCTCGCGGGGCTCGCGCCATCGCCGGCCGGGCGCGAGGCGAAAGCCGCCACGCCGCGCGAACGCGGCTACCTGCACGCCGTCGACATCCTCTACGGCGACGGTCCGAAGGCGCGGCGCGATACGCTCTATTCACAGGCGATGGCGGAGCTGCTCCGGGCCAATCCGGGCGACGACGAGGCACGCGCGTTCTATGCGCTCTCGCTGCTCGGCCTGAGCCAGGGCGTGCGGAATGTGCCCACCTACCTGCGGGCCGCCGCGATCGCCGAAAGCGTCTTCGCTCGCAATCCCCGCCACCCCGGAGCCGCCCACTACTGGATTCACGGCATGGACGACCCCGAGCACGCGGCGCAGGCGCTCCCCGCGGCCCGTGCGTTGTCGGGCATCGCCCCCGGCGCCGGCCACGCCCAGCATATGACGGCGCACATCTTCATGGCGCTCGGCATGTGGAACGACGTCGTGCGCGCGAACATCAACGCGATGCGCGTGGTCAACGCCGGCCGCAAGGCGCGCGGGCTGCCGCCCACGTTCTGCGGCCATTACAACTTCTGGCTCGAATACGGCTATCTGGAGCTGGGGAAGACCGCGGAGGCACGGCGCCTGCTGGACGGTTGCGAACGGCAGGCGGCTCCCGTGTCGGGCGTTCAGCGCGATCCCGACAACTCGGCGCTCTGGTCCGGCATCATGATGTGGTCCCGTTACGTCATCGACACGGAAGACTGGCGCGGCTCGGTCACGACGTGGACGCCTGTTATCGGCGACGCCCCAGGTCCGCGGGCCAACTGGGAATTCACGCAGTCCTTTGCGGCGGCGCAGCGGCACGACCTCCCCACCGCCACGAAGGCCCGCGCGCGCTTCGAACAGGCGCGCGCGGCCTTCCTGGCACAGTTGTCGAAGGACTCCGAGCCCGACCCCGGCGACGCGGAATTGGGCAAGCAGCTGCAGGTCCAATCGCTCGAGCTTCAGGCTGCGGTCGCGTTGGCGGCGGCGCGTCCCGACTCGGATTTGGCGGTGGCGCTGCTGCGGCGCGCGACCGCCGTCGAAGATTCGATGGCGTACGCATTCGGCCCGCCGCAGGTGGACAAGCCGTCGCATGAACTGCTGGGCGAGGTGCTGCTCGGCCTGCACCGGTACGCCGACGCGACACAGCAGTTTCGCCGCGCGCTCGCGCGCACGCCGGGACGCGTCCAGGCGTCGCGCGGTCTCGAGCGCGCCGAGGCCGGAGCGGGCGGGCGGCGTTAGCCCGCGCGCGCGCCGATCTTCTCGAGCAGGTGCTCGACGAGGTCCTGCCGCTCCACCAGCTCGTGGCGGAGTGTGTGCTTCTCGGTGCGGGCCACCTCCCGCTTCAGGCTCGGCAGGTAGTCGCGCAGCAAGTCACGGAGCAGCTCCGATTCGTGCTGACTCAGATCCAGTTGCATGGTCCCCTCCCATGTCCTCGACGCCTCGGGCGGGCGCGAGGCCGCGAAGCCGGGCGCCCTGCCCTACTCTTACATATTAGCGAAGCCGCGCCGGAGAACACCCCCTCAGTGCGCCGCGCTGTCCGCCGCCGCCCCCACGACCGCCGCGCTCTTGATGTAGTCCAGCTTCGGGAACGCGCGTTCGAGGTACTGGTTGCCCTGCGCGCCGATCATGGTCTGGTCGGGCTCCTCGCCATAGCCCGAGTACAGCGAATCCACCACGCTCATCCCGCTGACCACGCGCCCGAACGGCGGAAAGCCCATGGCGTCCAGCCGCGTATTGTCCACGAGGTTGATGAAGAACTGATTGGATCGGGAATTGGGCCCGGCCTTCGCGAACACCAGCGTGCCGCGCAGATTCGACTCCTTCACCGGCTCGTCGGGAATCGTGTCCTTCGCCCACTTGGCGTTCACCTTCGGGTCGCCGTTCATGCCGAACTGCGCGACGAAGCCCGGTACGACGCGGAAGAACCGGACGTCGGTGAAGTAGCCCGACGAAACGAGTTGGTAGAACCGGTCGGCGCCGTGCGGCGACAACGCCCGCGTGACTTGCACCGTGAACGGCCCGCGGCTGGTCTGGAACTCCACCTGGAACGAATCGGGCGCGGTGGCCGGCACCGCGGCGGTGGTGGACGCTTCCTTTCCCTTGGTGCCGCAGGCGGCGAGCACGGCGACGGCGGCGACGGCGAGGAGTTTCTTCATGATGACCGGGAGACCTGTGAGTTGAGGGACGCGCGGGGAACTCGACGACGGCTGGACGTTGCACCGGCGCGGACCGGCCGGCAAGGCCGCGGGATACCCGACCCCGCGTCGCGCGCGTAACTTCTCCCGCGATCGGTTCAACCGAGCGAGGACGACGTGCGCATCAGCGACATGAACTGGATGCAGGTGGAGGAGTACCTGCGGCGCGACGACCGGGCGGTGCTCCCCCTGGGCAGCACCGAACAGCACAGCCATCTGCGACTCACGGTGGACTGCATTCTTCCCGAGCGCGTGGCCGCCGAGGCCGCGGAGCCGCTCGGCGTGCCGGTGTTCCCCGTGCTGGCGTACGGCGTCACGCCCTACTTCCGCGAGTTCCCGGGCTCGATCTCGCTTCGCCTCGAAACGCACCTGAACGTCGTGCGCGACGTGCTCGACAGCATGGCGCACAGCGGGTTCCGGCGCATCCTCATCGTCAACGGCCACGGCGGCAACAGCGCCGTGCAGCAGTACGCCGGCGAGTGGACCGCCGCGCACCCGGACTGCCGCGTGCTCTTCCACAACTGGTGGAACGCCCCGAAGACGTGGGCGAAGGTCCAGGCGATCGACCCCGTCGCCTCCCACGGATCGTGGATGGAGAACTTCCCGTGGACGCGGCTGCCGGGCGTTGCGATGCCGTCGCACCAGCGGCCGATGGTGGACCTCGCGACGGTGCGCGCCCTCGACCCCGCGTCGCTGCGCCGGTACCTGGGCGACGGCAATTACGGCGGGCTGTACCAGCGCCCCGACGAGGACATGCTGGCCATCTGGCAGGTGGCGGTGGAGGAAACGCGCGCGCTGCTCACCGGCTCCTGGGGCGCTCCGGCCTGAGCGGCCACGCATGAGACTTCTCGTCTGGGGCGCCGGCGCGATCGGCGGGACCATGGGCGCCTTTCTCGCGCGCGCGGGGCACGACGTCACCGTCGTCGATACCGTGGAGGACCACGTGGCCGCGATCAACCGCGGCGGGCTGCGCATCACCGGTCCGATCGCGCAGTTGACTGCGCACGTGCCCGCCTTCGTGCCGGCCACGCTCGACGGCGAGTGGGACACGATCATGCTCGCGACGAAAGCACACCACACGGCAGACGCCGTGCGCGCTCTCCTTCCCCACCTGGGCGACACGGGCTGCGTCGTCTCGGTGCAGAACGGCCTCAACGAACTCACCATCGCCGCACTGGTGGGCGCCGAGCGCACGGTGGGTGCGTTCGTGAACTTCGGCGCCGATTACCTCGAGCCCGGCGTGGTGCACTACGGCGGACGCGGCGCCGTGGTGATCGGCGAGATCGACGGGCGCGTGTCGCCGCGCGTCACGGCGATTCGCGACGCCTGGCGCGACTTCGACGCCCGCGCCGCCGTCACGTCCAACATCTGGGGATACCTCTGGGGCAAGGAGGCATACGGCGCCATGCTGTTCGCCACCGCGCTCACCAACGACGCCATCGCCGACGCGCTGGCCCGCCCGCGCTACCGGCCGCTCTACATCGCGCTGGCGCGCGAGATTCTCGCCGTCGCGGCGGCGCGGGGCGTCACCCCCGAGCGCTTCGATGGCTTCGATCCCGCTGCCTATCTGCCCACGGCGCCCGCCGGCGCCGCCGAGCGGTCGCTCGATGCGCTCGTGGCGCACAACCGCCGCTCGGCCAAGACCCACAGCGGCATCTGGCGCGACCTTGCCGTGCGCAAGCGGCGCACGGAAGTCGACGCGCAGCTCGGCATCGTCGTGACGCTCGGCGAGGAGTCGGGCGTGCCGGCGCCGCTCACCGCGCGGCTCGTCGCGCTGATCCACGACATCGAGAACGGCACGCGGGTGCAGTCGCTCGAGACGCTGGACCGGCTCGCGGCCGCGGCGGCCGGAGCGCCGGCCGCATGAACATTCACTTCGGCGGGCGCACCGTCATCGTCACCGGCGCGGCGCACGGGTTCGGGCGGGCGATCGCGCTGGCCTTCGCCCAGCGCGGCGCGACGGTGTGGGCGTGCGACGTGCTCGAGGCGGAGCTTCGCGAGACGGCCCGCCTGTGTGCGGCCGGCGGCGGGCGGTGCACCGCCCGCATGGTGGACGTCGGCGACAAGGGCGCCGTGAACGTGTTCGTCGCCGAGGCGACGGCCGAATCGGGACGCGTGGACATCCTCGTGAACAACGCCGGCGGCGTGCTCGGACAGGTGGGACGCCCGCTCGAGGAGGTGTCGCCGGAGGAGTGGCGATCGATCTTCGCGGTGAACGTCGACGGCGCGTTCTACTGCGCGCAGGCGGTGGCACCGGCCATGAAGGCGGCGCGCTGGGGACGC
>DASVWS010000144.1:0-10876 GCA_036393095.1 Gemmatimonadaceae bacterium
GCGACGGCCGCGCGCTGAACGCCATTACGGGCCACCAGTCGGACGAGATGCGCCGTCGCGTCTATCAGCAGCGGATCCGAGACGAGGTGCTTGCCACCGCCTCGCGGGCCCGCGAGGCGGCGCGCGAACTCGCCGTTGAAGCCGCGAAGCGCGACGCCGAGACGGGCGCCCCCCCGGCGGCGCCGCCTCCGATCTCGCGTTGGCAGCAGGTGCGCGAGGCGAAGAAGGCGCGCCGCCGCGCCGCGGACGGTCACGCCAACGAGGCCTCTGGTACCGAGGAACCTACCCCCAAACCTACCCCCACCCGGAAAATGCGGGGGTAGGTTCAGGAAATGCGTAAGGGGCTCAAGCGATGAAATACCAATCGCTTGAGCCCCTTCTATCGTCTATCGGGACGGCGGGATTCGAACCCGCGACCCCCTGAACCCCATTCAGGTGCGCTACCGGACTGCGCTACGTCCCGTTCGCGGATCGGATGTCCCTGTGCAGCCGAACCTCGACTGCCATCCGGCCCAACGGCAGAACGCGTAACCTAACCTGCGCGCCCTGGTCCTTCAACTACACCAACGTCGCACAGTCCGGTCGGGCGAAGTCTTCCGCGCGGCACCATCGCTGGTCCCTCCCTCTTACAGCGCGTCACGACCCGCCCACCCCTTTCCCCTGGAGGAGCACTACACCTGCATCCTCTCTGACACATCACCCCACCCGAGGGTTCCCTCCTCACCCCACGGTCGAACGCTTCCGCCCCAATCCTAGCACGTTCTTCACCAGCCAGAACACGACGAACACCGGCAGCGCCACGAACAGCGCCAGCTTCAGCAGACCGATGGCCAGACCGAAGATGGCCGCCAATACGGCGAACGCCACGATCGCGATCACGAACATGATGAGAAACGGCAGCCCGATCAGAAACAGCACGCCGAGCACCACCGCGGCGACCAGTCCGATCAGCACATTGACGAGCGTGAGCATCGCGTGAACCTCATCGGTAAGGGGCACCCTTCCCTACGCCGGGCGCCCCCGCCGCGTTTCACGCCAGCATCGCCGGATGCTCGGCGTCCACCAGCTCCTGCTCGTAGCGGCAGAAGCGGTCGTCGCGCTGGAACCCCACCGATTCGTACACGCGCTGCGCGGCGCCGTTGCTCCGCTCGGTGATCAGCTCCAGATGTGTCGCCGACGTCCCCACCGCCATCGTCCGCGCCGCCGCCAACAGCAGGTGCGCCACCCCGCGCCGCCGATGCTCGGGCAGCGTGTACAGGTCGTTCAACACCCACATCCGCGACAGCCGCAGCGACGAGAAGGTCGGATAGAGCTGCGCGAACCCCACCGCCCGCGCCGCCGAGCCCGTCCCCTCCAGCGCCACGAACAGCGCCGACTCCTTGCGCAGCAGCCGCGCCGCCAGAAAGGCCTTCACGCGCTCGCGATCGTGATTGCATCGGTAGAACGTCAGATACGCGTGAAACAACTCGGTGAGAAGCTCCAGGTGCTTCCGCGTCGCCCGCACCACGCGGACGCGCTCGTTGCTGCGAATCGCCATGATCCGAAATGGAAGGAATTCCAATCCTCGATGACCCCGATCGCCCACCACCGGGGCGCCCAATACCTGAACGCTCGCGACGCAGCGGCGCGTTCACAAGCTCCACGATTGCGCCAGACGACCAGACCACTTTCCGCGCTCTCGGGCGGATCGCCATGGGCCACATGTCCACCGGTCTGGCGAATGCGCGCTTCCGGCAGTTACTTGGCATACCACTTTTCCCGTCCGCCGACGCCGCAACCCCGACCGCGAGCCGCCCGTGAGCCGACACGCGCCCAGCGCCCTCCCCCTCATCGTCACCCTCGATCCCGACTCCAGGCACACGCGCTACCGGCAGATCTTCGACGCCATCCGCCAGGCCATCCTCGCCGGACGACTCCCCCCGGGCACGCAGGTCCCCTCCACGCGCGCCCTCGCCGCGCAGCTGCGCGTCGCGCGCAGCACGGTCGTCCTCGCCTACGAACACCTCATCGCCGAGGGCTACCTCACTGGCTCCACCGGCTCCGGCAGCTACGTGGCCCGCGACCTCCCCGACCTCACCCCCGCGCCGGCGCGACCCTCGGCGCGTCCGCGGGCCAAACCCTCGGGACGCCGTCCCGTCGCCGCCCGCGCCGACCAGTACGTGGCCGCCATCATCGGCGCGCCCTTCTCCAACCGCTCCCCCGTCCCCTTCCGCCTCGGCGAGCCCGCCGTGGATCTCTTCCCGGTGAAGATCTGGCGCCAGTTGTACCAGCGCCGCTGGCGCGTGACGCCGCACGCGCTCATGCGCTACGGCGACCCGGAAGGCTTCCGTCCGCTGCGCCGCGAGATCGTGGACTACCTGAGCGCCGCGCGCGGGGTGAAGGCGGCCGTCGACCAAGTGATCCTCGTGCGCGGCACGCAGCAGGCGCTCGACCTCGCGGCGCGCGTGCTCCTCAACCCCGGCGATCCGGTGTGGGTGGAGGACCCGGGCTACATGAGCACGCGCGCCACGCTCGACGCCGCGGGCGCGCGCGTGGTGCCCGTGCCGGTGGACGCCGAGGGACTGGTCGTCGACGACGGGGAACGCATGGCGCCCGCCGCGCGCGCCGCCTTCGTCGCCCCGTCGCACCAGTACCCGCTCGGCGTCACGATGTCGCTGGCCCGGCGGCTCGAGCTGCTCGACTGGGCGCGCCGCGCCGATGCCTGGATCGTCGAAGACGACTTCGACAGCGAGTTCCGCTACGCCGGACAGCCGCAGCTCGCCCTGCACGGGCTCGACGCCGAGGACCGCGTGATCTACGTGGGCACGTTCAGCAAGACGCTCTTTCCCGCGCTCCGGTTGGGCTACATGGTGGTGCCGCGCGACCTCGCGCGCGCGTTTCAGATGGGACGCACGCTGGCCGATTATCTGTCGCCCACCGTGGAGCAGGCGGTGGTGGCCGACTTCCTGGCCGAGGGACATTTCGCCCGGCACGTCCGCCGCATGCGCACCGTGTACGCGGCGCGTCAGCAGGCGCTGGTGGCGGCGGCGGAGCGCGAGCTGGACGGGCTGCTGCGCATCGAGCCCGCCGCCGTGGGGATGCACGTGGTGGGCTGGCTGCGCGACGACATCAGCGACCACGCGGCCTTCCGCGCCGCGCTCGACGCCGGCATCGAGACGCCGCCGCTCTCGCGCTACTGCCGGCAGGCGACGCTTCCGCCGGCGTTGCTGTTCGGCTACTCGGCGGTCACCGAGCGCACGATCGCGGCGGCGGCGCGGCGGCTGCGTCCGGTGCTGCAGGGCGTGGCGCCGCGGCCGCGCGGCGTGCCGCGGCGCCCGCCGGCCGCATCGGGCATCAAGAAATCGTAAAGAGTCCGTCCACCGACAGGTAGCGCTCGCCGGTGTCGTAGCAGAAGGTGAGGACGCGGCTTCCGGGCGTAATGTCGGGGAGCTTCTTCGCCACGGCGGCCAGCGAGGCGCCGGACGAGGGGCCGATGAAGATCGCCTCCTCGCGGGCGGCGCGGCGCGCGTATTCGTACGCCTCCTCCTCGGAGACCGGGATGGCGCCGTCGAGCGCCTGCACGTTCAGCACGCCGGGCACGAACCCCGTGCCGATGCCCTGCAGCTTGTGCGGGCCGGGCTGTCCGCCGCTGAGCACGGCGCTCTTCTCCGGCTCCACGGCGAAGACCTGCAGCCGGGGGAAGCGGGCCTTCAGCACTTCGGCGACGCCGGTGATGTGCCCGCCGGTGCCGACGCCGGTGATGAGATAGTCCAGCCCCTCGGGAAAGTCGCGCAGGATTTCCTGCGCCGTGGTGCGCCGGTGGATCTCGGGGTTGGCGGGATTGTCGAACTGCTGCGGCATCCAGGCGCCGGGCGTGGTCGCGACCAGCTCCTGCGCGCGCTCGATGGCGCCCTTCATGCCCTTCTCGCGCGGCGTGAGGTCGAAGGTGGCGCCGAGCGCGGCGAGAATGCGGCGGCGCTCGACGGACATCGACTCGGGCATGACGAGCACGAGCCGGTAGCCTTTCACGACGGCGGCCATGGCGAGCCCGATTCCCGTGTTTCCCGACGTCGGCTCGATGATGACGCTGCCGGGGCGCAGGACGCCGCGCCGCTCGGCGTCCTCGATCATCGCGACGCCGATGCGGTCCTTGATGCTGCCTCCCGGATTCGCGCGCTCGAGTTTCATCCAGACTTCGGCGCGCGCGCCGAACAGCCGGGTGAGGCGGACGTGCGGGGTGTTGCCGATCGTTTCGAGGATGGAGTTGGCGCGCATGCGAAGTCGGAGTGGGCGTGGATGCTTGTGAAGTAGGCCGTTCAGTCAATCACCCGAGCGTCCGCGGCGTTCCCGAAACGCGATCGCCCCGCTACCGGAGATCCGATAGCGGGGCGAAACTGACGACTGGTCACTGCTCACTGCCAACTGCGAACTGTCGACAGTTAGCAGTCAGCAGTGCGCAGAACCCGGGTTCTTACTTCTCCACCGTGATCTGCGCGACCATCCCCATCGCGAGGTGCGGCGTGCAGTAATAGTGGTAGACACCCGCCGGAACGCCCGCGAACGACACGGTGTACGTATCGTTCGGATTGATCGTCATCGGCGCGGTGAGCGGCGCCGTGTGGTTGGGCATGTTCGCGTCGAGCTGCGCTTCGGCGCCGGCCGGAATGCTGTCGGCCCAGAAGGTCACGTCGTGGGGGCCGCCGGAGACCATGATGAACTTCACCGCATCACCCGCCTTGATGCTCAGCGTCTTGGGCTCGAAGCGGTACCCCTGCGCATCACCCACCATCTTCACTTCCCAGGTCTTGCCGGTGGGCGCCATGTACTTCGCGGAGCTGGCCGCCGCTGCGCTCGTCGTATCCGCAGGCGCCGCCGCTGCGGCCGGAGCCGCCTTGCTCGTATCCGCCGCCGCCTTCTCGCCGCCGCCACCGCACCCGATCATCGCCAGCGAAAGCACGGCCGCAGCCATGCCCGCACCAAACCGAACGTTCATCACGGAGTTCCTCCCCAAGGTTTAAAGGAGCCAGCCGGCTCCATTCGTGCACGAGCCGAGAAAACTAAATAGATTGGAGACTTCGGAACACTTCCAGCCCCCGAATCCAGAACCCGGCCCTCGCGGAACCCGGGTCGGACCGCATTGCTGTGCCAGCCATAACCGAACCGGCGTCAGACGCCCCGAAACCGACCTTCATCGATAGCGCCCGAAAGTTCATCCGGCGCAGCGTGGTGGTCGGCAAGATCGTCTGGGACGAGTTCGTCAAGTGGTTCAACGCCCGCGAGTTCAGTGAGAATTGGGTCCTGCTGGCCTTCGCCGTGGCCATCGGCATCTTCGCGGCCCTGGGCGTCGTCGCCTTCTATCGAAGCATCGACCTCGCGTTCGACCTCTTCTACAAGTGGCCGTCCCGGTACATCCCCGAGGTCACGGTCAACGCCTACCGTCCGGTGATCACCGGACTCGGCTTCGTCGCTGCGTACTGGGTGATGCACCGGCTGGGGCGGGACTACGACGGCATGAACGTGCCCGACGTGCAGCTGGCCGTGGTCAAGCGCGGAGGATTCATTCCGAGCCGCCCCGCGCTGGCGCGCACCGCCGCCAGCGCGCTGACCATCGGCAGCGGTGGGTCGGCCGGCAGCGAAGGGCCGGTGGTGGTGCTGGGCGCGCTCATCGGCTCGTGGCTCGGCCGCCGGTTCCGCTTCGAGCCGGGCCGCGTGCGCGTGCTCGTGGGGTGCGCCACCGGCGCCGCGATCAGCGCCGCGTTCAATGCGCCGCTCGCCGGCGCGTTCTTCGCACTCGAAGAGACGCTGGGCACGATGTCGGGGATCTCGTTCGCGCCGGTGGTCGTGGCGAGCGTCATGTCGGCCGTGGTTTCGCAGGCCTTCCTCGGCAACCATCCCGCGTTCGCGCTGCCGACGGCAACTCCGGAAGCCTTCACGTACAGCCACCTGAGCGAGGTGCTGGTGTTCTTCCCGCTGCTGGGGCTGATCGCGGGACTCACGGCTGCGGGGTTCGTGCGTGTCTACTTCGGGATCGGCGACCAGGTGAAGAAGCTCAACTACAGCGCGCCGGTGATCGCCGCGGCGGGCGGCGCGCTGGTGGGCCTCATGGTGTTCGCGTCGCAGGGACATCTGGTGGGATACGGGCACCTGGCCATCAACGTCACCTCGTTCACGACGTTCAGCTGGTACGCGCTGGCGGCGCTCGCGATCGGCAGCATTTTCGCCACCTCGATCACGCTCAACAGCGGCGGCTCCGGCGGGCTGTTCACGCCGTCGCTGTACGTGGGCGCCGCCACCGGCGGCGCGGTGGGGAGCGCGCTGGCCGCGGCCTGGCCCTCGGGGAACATCCACCCCGCCGTCTACGGGCTGGTCGGGATGGGCGCGATGATCGCCGGCGCCACCGACGCGCCGATCACCGGCATCCTGCTGGCGTTCGAGATGACGCACGACTACGCGATCATGCTGCCGCTCATGCTGACGGTGGTGATCGCGCATACGGTGGCGCGCCGGCTGGAGCCGGACTCGCTGTACAGCGGGTGGCTGCGGCGCCGGGGAGAGAGCGTGGCGCACGGCGCCGACCGCGATACGCTCGCGGGATTGCGCGTGGCCGACGCCTACGATCGCGAAGCGATCACCCTCGACGAGGACGCGCCGGTGCACAACTTCCTGCGGCAGCTCGGGCACAACGACCAGACGTACTTCCCGGTGGTGAGCGAGGAACACGAGCTGATGGGCGTGGTGGCGATCAACGACCTGGGCGAGGTGGCCGCGAATTCGGGGAACCTGGCGGAGCTGATCCTGGCCGCGGACGTCGCGCGCCCGTCGGAGACGGTGACGCCGCAGGACACGCTGCTCGACGCGATCCGCAAGATGGGCGTGCGCGGCGCCGCCGCGGTGCCGGTGGTGGACGCGGTGGACGGGCGCTATCTCGGCCTCATCACGCGCAGCCACGTGCTCAACCTGTACGAGCGCACGGTCACCGAATCCCGGATGCGGAACCCCCACGCCGCGTAGGCGGCGCGAGGGGCAGCGGAACGACCGCTCACGCCGGCGTGTTCTGGTCCCGGTCGCGCAGGCGACCCGCGAGCGTCTGCACGCGTTCGTTGAGGTGGGGATGCCGGACGAGGTCGAAGCGCGCGAGCACGATCGGGCTGGTGATCTCCCGGTCGGCGGCGAGATCGTCGGCCACCGCGTCGCCAAGGGCGGGCCAGTCGGCCTCGGCGATCGGCCCGCGCGGCCAGCCGTTGTTGCGAGCGTCGATCCATCCGTCCCAGAACGCCAGCGCGATGTGCAGCTTCGCCAGCTCCGGCGCCGTGCCGGTGGGGAATTCGTGCTCCACGCGGTCGAAGCGCCGGCCGATGGCGTCATACTCTCCGGCACGGTGGGACGCCGCGTCGGAACGGAGCTGGTCCACGAGCGTGTCGCGTGCTGCCTGATAGGTGAGCATGGTGCAAGCTATCGCGAATGACGCACGCGCGTCAGCAACCCTCGACCAGCGTGATCCGGTCGGGACGGTTGGGGACGACGCAGAGGAACTCGAAGGGCGCTTCGAGCACCTCGTAGCTGTGCGGCACGCCGGCCGGGATGTAGAGCGTGGTGTCGGGCGCGACCTCGTGCACGTCATTGCCGATGCGGATGCGGGCGCGGCCGCGCAGCACGTACTGCTCGTGCTCCACCTCGTTGGTGTGGAGCGGCATGCCGCCGCCCGCTCCCATGCGGAAGCGGCGGAGCGCGAAGTTGGGCGCGCCGGTGTCGGGGCCCACCAGCACCTGCATGTTGGTGGCCGTGCCCGCCTTCACGTCGTTGGCGGGCAGCGCGTCGGCGGGAGAGACGAAGGGGGTCGTGGTGTCGGGCATGTTCGGACGTTGCAGCGGTGGGCCCCCGGTCGCAAGTGGCAGCGGCCGGAGCCCCGAGCGGCGGGCCCGGAATGTTCCGGTCAGCGTGTGAGCGCCACCAGCGCCCGCGTCAGCGTGCGCATGACCGCGAGCGAGTCGGTGGGGAGCCCCGCCGAGAGCAGCGTGCGCGCGTCGGTGAGCGCCGAACGCGCATCCGCGGGAATGCCCGCGATCGTGGGAGCCTGCACGGCCATGGTTGTGCTCGGCCAGGACGCGAAGAACTCGCGGTCGCCGCGAAGCGCGGCGATGCGCGCCGCCTCGATCCAGTTTCCGAGGGCGACGAACCGCGGCTCGACGCTCCGGAGGTCCCGGCGCGCCATTTCCAGCTCGCCGCCGACCGTCGCTCCCCGGCGGCCGTCGTACGCCACGTACGCATACAGCCGCTCCGCGTTCTCGGAGCCGCCGACCGCGCGCAGCGTCGAGACCAGGCTGTCGGCGAGTTCGACGACGAGGTCCGAGTTGTACGCGACGGTGGCCAGCGCGATCGGATCCTGATGGTAGTACGCCGCGCCGCTCGCTTCGTTGCGTGCCCTGGCCACGACCTCGAGGTCCACGATCCGCGCCCCGAGCCGAACGGCGCGCGCGCGCGACGAGGTACCCGGGCCGTCTACCGCGATGGCGAATCCGGGATTGAGCGCCACCGGTAGCCCCGTCCCGACATCCTTTCCCAGGTAGCTGGCGTAGTCGCCCGCCGGTCTCGCGGCGGCGGCGGACAGCCGGTTCGAGCGTACCTCAGCCATGAGCGCCAGCAGGGCGGTGGCTCCCATCATGGCGCCGGCCACGAGCCATGCCCTATAGGGCTTCTTCGATAGAGTCGCGGGCGCGAGTCCGGCGCCGGGCCGATGCATGACGGTGTCCGTCATCGCGGTCCTCCAGGTCGAGGTGCATGATGCTGCTGCAACACCCGCCAACCTACAGGCGGTCCGTTGTCCCCTCGTGAATCGACGATTAGAAATCGATTAAGTGTGAGACGCTGCAGGGCGCGCGGACGCCAAGCCCTTCACCGGAATCCTCCGCCGGTGTGATCGGACGTATCCGCCCGAAATTCGAACGGCTGGACCACGAGACCCGGCACCGCACACCCCTCCACGTGGAGCGGGGTGTAGTGGTAGTGCTGGAGGGCCTCGAGCGCCATCGTGGCGAACGCGGGGGCCGTCGCGTCCTGGGGTTCCGCCGTCCGCATGTCGGGTTTGCCGTCGGCTCGCACGACGAACTGGATCGAGACCTCGCCGTGCCGGAGCACGCGGCTCGCGCCGGGCGGGTAGATCGGTGGCATGTTCCCCGCGGCCGGCGAGACCGCTTTCGTCACCTCACGCTGGGGGAGTCGAATCCGGATCAGGGGAACCGTGCCGAGGTTCATGGCGAATCGCTCCGGGTCGGTTCGGATTGCCGGAAGGGCTCCGACCCCCAGTACGATGTCGACGTCGACCGAGTCTTCGCCCAGCAACGTGAGCGAATCCAGCGGGGGAAGCATCAGGCTGCTGTCGAGCCCCACGATCGCGCGCAGGATGGCTCCGTCGAACACCGGGTTGAGCGTGCCCCCCACCACCCGGCCCTGCGTCAGATGCCCGTCGTGGTGAAGGAATGCGCGGTACTCCCCCTGGATCACCGGCCCGGCCAGATGACCACTGCGGCCGTCGTACACGTCCGCGGGGATGGCCATGGGAAGCACCATGAACTGGCGCACGCCCTCCGCAACCATCTCTGCATACGACGGCGGCAGCGACTGCGTCATGTCGAAGGCATGCACCCAGAGACGGAGGTCGAGCTCGATCGAGTCGGCGGTGGACCTCCGGAGCCGGCTCGCGCATGTAGCCGAGTCGGGCTCGCGCTGGGCATGGCTTGCGGCCGGCGCGAGGACAGCGACCGCCGACAATGCGAGCGCGAGAAGCCGACGGCCCGGATTCCCGCTCACGCCGGCGCTCCGCCGCCCGCCGGCGCGCTCCGCGCCGGCACCGTGGACCTGTTCCCGTCGCGCATGCTCAGATACGTCGGCGACATGATCTCCACGTTCGCCCCGGCGAACGAGTCCTGAATCGCCGCGAAGAGCCGGGCGTACAGCTCCGGCAATTCCGCCGACCGCGCAGCATCGATGGCGGCGTTGATCTGGTATTCCACATACGAGTCGTCGAGCGCGCGCTGCTGGACGAACGGCGCGGGATCCGCCAGCACGAAATCCAGCTCCCGTGCCGCCCCGATGAGCAGCTCGTGCACGCGGCGCCAGGGCACGTCATAGCCGATGGTCACGCTCGAATAGATCAGCAGCGGATGCCCGTACTCCGTCGCCGCGCTGTAGTTGGTCACCTCGGCGCCGATCACCACGCTGTTGGGCAGCGTCACGATCTCGTTCTTCGGCGTCCGGAGCTTCGTGGCCAGCAGCCCCAGCTCCACGACGCTCCCCTGCACCTTGCCCGCCTGGATGAAGTGTCCGACGCGGAAGCTGCGCGAGTACATCAGGACCAGCCCGCTCATCGCCTGCCCCACCAGCCCCGCCGATCCCAGCGTGATGAGCAGTCCGCCGAATACCGACACGCCCTTGAACGCCGCCGAGTCGCTCCCCGGCACGTACGGGTACGCGACGACGATGGCGAACATCCACAACAGCGCGTTCACGATGCGGCGCGTGGGCAGCGCGGTATCGGGGTGGATGCCCGGGAGGTTGATCCGCTCCTGCGCCACCGCGTCGAACAGCGTCCGCACGACGCTCGTGAAGAAGCGCGCGATGACGAAGATCAGGAAGATCGTGAACAGCCGGGGCACCGCGCGCAGCAGCGAGCCTCCCAGACTGAGCACCGTGCTGCCCAGGTAGTTGCCGAGCGCTTCGCCGGCCGGCCGCGTCCACGGGAAGCGGGTGAGCACGTACCCCGTATAGATGTACAGGCCGAGCACCACGAGCGCGGCGGTCACCCAGACGATCGTGTGGCGCAGCACCTTGGCGATCTGGGTGGCGCGCATCAGCGGCGTGCCGCGGAACTCCAGCTGCGGCGCGGCGCGCGCCGCGAAGG
>DASVWS010000145.1:0-2999 GCA_036393095.1 Gemmatimonadaceae bacterium
GGCCGTGGGCGGAGAGGTGCGCAACGAAGGGGGGAAAATCTCGGGTGAGACGCGCACGCTGAGCGCGCTTTCCGTGGGCGCGGTCGGCAGCGCGGTCGCGGCCACGCCGCGTCAGGTCGCCCGCCGCTCGATCTCGCTGGCCGTGGCCTGGTATCTCCTGCTCGTCGTCATTGGCCTGCCGGTCGTGCTCTTCGCGCGGCCCAAGCTGGACGCCGTCACGGAGCGTATCCGGGGCGACTTCTCGCGCGCCTTCCTGTTCGGTCTCGTGGGACAGATCCTGATCATTCCCGCGCTCGTCGCCATCTGCGTGGCCCTCGCCATCACGCTCGTGGGCATCCTGGTGATTCCGTTCGCCGTCGTCGCGTTCGTGCTGGCCGTGCTGGGCGCACTGGCGCTCGGCTTTCTCGCCATGGCGTACGTCACCGGCGACGCCGTGATGCGCGCGCGCGGTGCCGCGCCGCCATACGGCCCGCCGCCTGTGTTCCAGTTCCTGCTGATCGGTCTTTCGATCTTTCTCGTGCTCTGGGTGCTGGGCGGCGCGTTCATGTGGGCCGGCGTGCTGGGCGGACTTCTGCGATTCATCGCCGCGATCATCACCTGGGTGGCCGTGACGGTTGGCTTTGGCGCCACGCTGGCGTCGCGCGGCGGTACGCGCGTATTGCCGACGGCCGCGATGCCGCTGCCCCAACCGGTGGAGGAAGACACCTCGTGGCAGACCCCGACGCCCGTGTCGGGTGTCACTGCGGCGCGGCGTCCCACACCGCCGCCGCGCCAGCGGAATCCATGAAGCTCCTCACGTTGCGTGGCGGCGGCGTTGCCGGCGTTGCCGGGGTGGTGCTGGCCGCGTTAATCATGTCATCGCCGCTGGCTGCGCAACAGGAATGGCGTACCGTCACCGCGCAGCGCCAGCGCCAGCCCGTGGACACACTGCGCGTGCGCATGCTCTACGGCGCGGGCAAGCTGCAGCTCGGTGCGGCACCTGATTCGCTGCTATACGATCTCAGCGAGCGGTTCGATCCGCTGCGCACGCGCGAAACGCACCGCTACGATGCCGCGACGCACACGCTCACCGTGGGTTCCGACAGCGCGGTCACGCGCATGTTCTCGCTGCGGAAGCGGGCGTGGCACGGGTCGGGCGACGAGAGTGGACAAGGGAGCGATCTCACCGTCGGCCTCGCGACGGGAGTGCCACTCGATCTCGATCTCGAGCTGGGGGCGACGGAGTCCACCATTGACCTGTCGAAGCTGAGCGTGAGCCGCCTCGAGCTCAACGTCGCGGCGAGCGCGGCCAGCGTCACGTTTGGCACGGTCAATCCCGTAGAGATGCGGGAGCTGGATCTGCGAACGGCCGCCGCCGGAGTCGATGTGCGCCAGTTGGGCAATGCGCGCGCGCAGGTGGTGCACGTGAGCACAGGCGTGGGGAGCGTCACGCTCGACCTCTCCGGCGCCTGGACCGGGCGCATGACGCTCGACGTGCATCCGGTGCTGGGTCAGGTCACGATTCGCGTGCCAGCCGACGTCGGTGTGGAGTCGCATCTCACCAAGCTGATCGGCAACGTGGACCAGGCCGGTTTCACGCAGAAGGACGGCGTGGCGTACAGCCCCAACTTCGCTACGGCCACACGCAAGCTCGTGGTAAACGGCGCAGCCACGTTTGCATCCGTCGCGATCCAGTACCAGGGGCAGCCCTGACGGCTTACGGGACCCGAAGCGTGACAGGTGTGCCGCGACCCGCGCCCGTCACCTCTCTTGCACTCCCGCAACGCACGGCAATCTCCACGAGACCTGTCGACCCGACGAGCGCGAGAAGTTCTCCTTCGACAACACTGGCGTAGGCGCGCACGAGCGGCAGTGCGCGGCCGCCAATCTCCACCGTGCCGCCGCGCGGCGCGAGCAGGTTGGTCACCAGGGTGCCGAAGCGATCCACCGTGATCACCTGTCCGTCCGTCGCCCCGTCGGCACGCCTCACCGGCTCGGGCGTGCGCCGGATGACCGGGTCGCCGAATGGCGGGCCGAGCGACTCCAGGACGTCGCCGCCGGCAAGCCGCGCCGCGGCGGGAGCGAAGACATCGCGACCGTGAAACGTCGCCGAAGCGTGCGCCGGCGTCGGCAGCGCCACGACGCGCGCGCCCGGCACGAGCAGCGCGGGTGAGAGCACGCCGTTGTCGGGCCCGAGCAGAAAGCGTGAGTCGCTTTCCACCGCAAGGGCCGCCCGCACCGAGCCGACGCCCGGATCCACCACGACGAGATGCACCGTGCCTGCGGGAAACCGTCGCCAATAGCGGGCGACGGCGAGCCGCGCGCCTTCGACGTCCTGCGGCATGACATCATGCGCAATGTCCACGAGCGTCGCGTGCGGCGCCGCCGAGGACAGCACGCCCTTCACCTCGCCAACGTATCCGTCTGCGGTTCCGAAATCGGTAAGCAGGGTGACGACAGGCATTGGCGGACGGCGGCAGGTGAACGCGAGTCGTGTCGCATTAGCGCCACACAGGGGCAGCCCATGGGGCAGCCCCAATCTACACTCGCCTCCGCTTCCACCGCCCCCACTTCCACAACCCCGCCATTGCGACGCCGCGGCCCAGTGCGGTGAGCGAGATGGTCCACCAGATGCCGGCCGTGCCCCAGATGGGGGCGGCCCACGCCGCCAGTGGGAGCCGCAGCGCCGTGAGCGTGGTGGATGTGAGCATGGGCGGCAGCGTTTCGCCCGCGCCGCCCAGTGCGCCTTCCAGCACCAGCTCCGTGCCAATGAACAGAGTCGAGATTGCCACGATGCGGAGGTAATGCACGCTCTCCGCGATCACCGCGGGATCCGTCGTGAACAGCGCGGCGAACTGCGGCGCCAGCAGGTATTCCAACGAGGCGCCGACCGCGGCCACCGCGCTCGCGTAGCCGCACGCGATCCACCCGGCGCGCGCGGCGCGCTGCGGATCGCGCGCGCCGAGGTTCTGCCCAACCACCGCGGCGGCCGCGGCGCCGAAGCCGACGCCGATCATGAA
>DASVWS010000146.1:0-5000 GCA_036393095.1 Gemmatimonadaceae bacterium
CCAAGTCGCTCGGCAACGGCATCGACCCGATGGACGTGATCCGCCTGTACGGCGCCGACGCGCTGCGGTGGACGCTGATCTCGGGGATGGGGCTGGGCGCCGACGTGATCCTCGATCCGGACGATCTGGAGAAGTCGTTCGCCACCGGCCGCAACTTCGCCACGAAGCTGTGGAACATCGGGCGGTTCCTGCTGTCCAACGTGGGCGATGCCCCGGTGGCTGCGCTCTCCGCGATCGCGCCCGAACGCCTCACGCGCGGCGACGCGTGGATCCTGTCGCGCCTCGACGCCGCGATCGCGGAGTGCGACGCGGCGCTCGGACCGCTGCGCCCCACCACCCCGCTCGACGGCCCCGACGCGCGCGCCTGGCGCCCCGGCCAGCGGTACCAGGGCATGCGGCTCAACGAGTACGCGGAGACGGCGCGCCGCTTCGTGTGGAGCGAGCTGGCCGACTGGTACGTGGAGGCGGTCAAGGGACGGCTGGCCGAAGGCGGCGACGACGGCGCGGTGGCGCGCGCGGTCCTCGTGCATGCGTTCGACATGGCGCTCCGGCTGCTGCACCCCATCGTGCCGTTCATCACGGAAGCGATCTGGCAGCGGCTGCCGTCGCGCGCCGAAGGGACGCTGCTGATGCGCGCGGCCTGGCCCACGGCGTCGGGACTCGGCGGCGCACGCGCGCGCGAGTTCGAGTTGGTGCGCGACGCCGTGGTCGCGTTGCGACAGGTGCGGTCGGAGTACGCCGTGCCGCCCGGGAAGATGGTCGATGCCATCGCCGTGCCGGCCGCGGCGCCGCGCGACGGCATGGACGCGCGCGCCGTGTTCGCGGGCGAGGCGGCGGTCGTCGGTCGTCTGGCGCGGGTGTCGCTCGCCATCGGCCGGTCGGCCGAAGGCGGCGCCGCGGCGCACGCCATTCTCCCCGACGGATCGGAGCTCGTCGTCCCGCTCGCCGGCCTGATCGACGTCGCGAAGGAGTGCGCGCGCCTCAAGGCCGACCTCGCGGGCCTCGAGAAGCAGCTCGCCGCGCTCGAAGGCCGGCTCAGCAACGAGACGTTCACCGCAAAGGCGCCCCCCGCCGTGGTGCAGGCCGAGCGCGAGAAGCTGCGCGACTGGACGACGCGGCGCGAGCAGTTGCGCCACAAGGTCGAGGCGCTGTGCGGCGGCTGATCGCGCTCGTCGTGCTCGCGGGGTGCGCGTCCATGGCGCCCATTCCCGGCGGCCCCGAAGACCACACGCCGCCCAAGATCGTCCGCGTCACCCCCGACACCAACGCCGTGAACTTCCGCGGCGACGCCGTCGTCTTCCACTACGACGGCGTGGTGAGCGACCGCTCGGGACCGACGCAGGATCTCAACGGCCTGTTCCTGATCTCGCCCCGCGACGGCGACCCCCGCATCAGCTGGCACCGCGACCACATCGACGTCCGCCCCGCCGGCCGCTGGCGGCCGAACACGGCGTACCGCGTCACCATGCTGCCCGGCCTCGCCGATCTCAGCAACAATGTCACGAAGTACACGTACTCGTTCGTGTTCAGCACGGGCCCGGCGATCCCGCCGTACGGAATCCTCGGCCGCGTGTTCGACTGGAGCGCGCAGCGGATCGCCGCCGGCGCGATCGTCGAGGCGATTCGGCGCATCGACAGCACGGCCACGCACCGCGCCGACAGCCTGGCGTACGTGGACATCGCCGATTCCACCGGGCAGTTCCAGCTCGGCCCGCTCGACAGCGGCACCTACGCGGTGGTGGCCTACGTCGACCCCAACCACAACTTCCGGCGCGACGTCGGCGAGCTGTGGGACAGCACGCTGGTGCACGTCACCACCACGCAACCCTACCTCGAAATGCTCGCGGCGCGCCGCGACACGATCGGTCCGGTGCTGGCGTCGGCGGACGAGATGGACAGCGTCACCATCCGCCTGACGTTCGACAAGCCGCTCGACCCGGGCGCGCCGATCGATCCGTCGCACTTCCGCGTGATCACCGCCGACTCGGTGCCGCTCACGATCGTCGCCGCGCGCTCGCTCGCCGATTACCAGGCCGCGGTGGAGAAGGCGCGCGCCGACTCCGCCGCCCGCGCCGACTCGCTGGCGGCACGGCGCGACACGACGAAGCGCCCGCGTCCCGCGCCGCGCCCGGCGCCCCCGCCGCCGGCGGCGCCGACGGCGCCATCGGCGCGCAAGCCCTCGCGCCCGGCGCCGCCCATCGACCTCGTGCTGCAGCTCGCGCCCGAATCCAAACTGCCCCCCGTCAAGCAGATTCGCGTGACCGCCACCGACATGGTGAACCTGCTCGGGTACAAGGGCACCTCCGTCCGCGTGTTCGCCACGCCCAAACCCGCGATTCCCGCGGATACGGGCAAGGCGAAGGTGCCGCCCGACACGTCGCGCGCGGGTCCGGCGGCGAAGAAGACCGGGGGCGGCCGGCCGTGAGCGATCCGCGCCGCGCGCTCCCCAGCGTCAACGCGCTGCTCGAACTGCCCGAGCTCCGGCGGCTCGCCGCCGACCATCCGCGCGATCTCGTGGTGAACGCCGTGCGCGGAATCCTCGACGAGGTCCGGCACGGCGCATCGCTGCCAGCCGGCGACGCGGAGTGGGCGCGGCGCGCTTCCGACGCCGTGCGCGTCGCCCGGCGCCCGTCGCTGCGCCCGCTGATCAACGCCACCGGGGTGGTGCTGCACACCAACTTCGGCCGCGCGCCGCTGCCCGACACCGCCGTGCGCGCCATCGCCGGCGTGGCCGCCTGTTATAGCAATCTGGAGTACGACCTCGACGCCGGGACGCGGGGCTCCCGCTACGTGCATTGCGTGGGGCTCGTGCGGGAATTGACCGGCGCCGAAGACGCGATCGTCGTGAACAACGGCGCCGCCGCGGTGCTCCTCGCGCTGAACACGCTGGCCGAGGGCCGCGACGCCATCCTGTCGCGCGGCGAGCTGGTGGAGATCGGCGGCAGCTTCCGCGTGCCCGACATCATGGCCAAGAGCGGCGCGCACCTGGTGGAGGTGGGCACCACCAACCGCACCCACCTCGCGGACTACGCACGCGCGCTCGGTCCCCGCACGGGCGCGCTGGTGAAGGTGCATCGGAGCAACTTCGCCATCGACGGCTTCGTGGCCGACGTTTCCATCGCCGAGCTCGCCGCGCTGGGCGCGCAGCACCGCGTTCCGGTGCTGCACGACCTGGGGAGCGGGCTCATGATCGCGCTCGACCGCATCGGGCTCAGCGGCGAACCCACGGTGCGCGACGTGGTGGGCGCGGGCGCTACGCTGGTGGCGATGAGCGGCGACAAGCTGCTGGGCGGCCCGCAGGCCGGCATCCTCGCCGGCTCGGCGGCCGCCATCGCCGCCGTTCGCGAGAACCCGGTCACGCGCGCCGTGCGCGTGGACAAGCTCACGCTCGCGGCGCTCGAAGCCACGCTCGCCCTGTACCGCGAACCCGAGCGCGCGTTCGCCGAGATTCCCACGCTGCGGATGCTCGGCACGCCGGCCGAAACGCTGCTCGCCCGCGCCGCGGCCATCCGCGCCGCCCTGCCCCCGGAGATCGACGCGCGCGTGGTGAGCGGCGAAGCCACGGTGGGCGGCGGCGCCTTCCCGCTCGCCGTCATCGCATCCGGCGCGCTCTCGCTCGGCGGCGACGTGCGGGCGCTCGAGCGGCGGCTGCGCGAAGGCGAGCCGCCCGTGGTGGGGCGGATTCGCGACGATCGCCTGCTGCTGGATCTCCGCGCCGTTCCCGACGCCGACGACGCCGTGCTCGTCGACGCGCTCGTCCGGGCCCACCGCGCATGAGCGGAACGCGCGCCGCCTTCCTCGATCGCGACGGCACGATCATCTTCGATTTCCACTACACCGACCAGCCGGAGGACGTGCTGCTGCTGGGCGGCGCGGCGCGCGCCGTGCGGCGCCTGAACGAGGCCGGCATCCCGGTGATCGTGGCGACCAACCAGTCGGGGATCGCCCGCGGCTTCTTCACGATGGCCGATGCGGAGCGCGTGAACGCGCGGATGCAGCAGCTGCTGCTCGCCGAGGGCGCGCACTACGACGACCTCTATGTGTGCCCGCACCATCCGGACTTCGGCGGCCCGTGCGCGTGCCGCAAGCCGGGCACCCTGCTCTATGAACGCGCCGCGGCCGACCACGGGCTCGACGTGGGGCGGTCGGTGTACGTGGGCGACCGGTTCCGCGACGTCGAGCCCGGGCTGACGCTGGGCGGCAGCGGCATTCTCGTTCCCAACGGCGAAACGCCGGACGCCGACGTTGCCGCGGCCCGCGAACGGGCGCTGGTGATGCCGACGCTGGGCGACGCCGTCGCCCACTTCCTGGACGGCGGCGCGTGAGCGCGCGGCTCGCGGTGCTCGCGTCGGGGGGCGGGTCGAACCTGCAGGCGATCCTCGACTACTTCGACACGCTGGGCGACCGGCGTGGCGGCGACGTGGTGCTCGTGGCGTCCGACCGCGCCGACGCCTTCGCGCTCGAGCGCGCGCGCCGCCGCGGCGTCGCCACGGCGCTCGTCCCCACGGCGAAGCACCCCGAGCGCCCGCCGCTGCTCGATCTCCTGCGCGGTGCGCGCGTGGACTGGGTGGTGCTGGCGGGATATCTTCGCCTCGTGCCGTCGGAGGTGGTGCGGGCGTACGCGGGGCGCATCGTGAACGTGCACCCGGCGCTCCTCCCGGCCTTCGGCGGCGCCGGCATGTACGGACACCGCGTGCACGAAGCCGTGATCGCGGCGGGTGCCGCCGAGAGCGGCCCCACCGTGCACTTCGTGGACGAGGTGTTCGACCACGGCGCCGTGATCGCGCAGTACGCCATCCCCGTTCGACCGCACGACACCCCCGATTCGCTGGCCGCGCGCGTGCTGCGCGTGGAGCACGCATTGTATCCGCGCGTGGTACAGGCGCTGGCCGCGGGCGGCATCCGTCCCGGACAGCCGGCGCGCGTCATGCGCGCCTCACGTACCAACACCGTCGACCCCGACGATCGGCAACTCATCCAGGAGATCGAGCATGCGTTGG
>DASVWS010000147.1:0-6769 GCA_036393095.1 Gemmatimonadaceae bacterium
CCGTCAGGTGCTGCCAGGTGTCACCGCCGTCGAGCGAGCGCCAGAGCCCACTGCCGGGTCCGCCGCCTACGAAGCCCCAGGCGCGCCGGCGCCGTTCGTACGTGGCCGCGAACAGCGTGCGCCCGTCGGGCTCGATGGCCACGTCGATGGCGCCCGTGTTGTCGTCCACGGCGAGCACCTTCTGCCACGTGGCGCCGCCGTCGCGCGTGCGATAGAGCCCGCGTTCGGGATTGGGTCCGAAGAGGTGCCCTGCCGCCGCGACGAACACCGTGTTCGGGTCGCGCGGACTGATCACGATGCGGCCGATGGTCTGCGTCTCGCGCAGTCCCATGAACTGCCAGCTCGTGCCGCCGTCGAGCGAGCGGTAGACGCCGTCGCCCCAGGTGGAGCTCTGGCGGCCGTTCGGTTCGCCGGTGCCGGCCCAGACGACGTTGGGATCGGTGGGGGCGATGGCGATGTCACCGATGGAGAGCGCGGTACCGTATGCGTCGAACACCGGATCCCACGTCACCCCGTTGTTGCGGCTGCGGAAGATGCCGCCCGACGCCGTGCCCACGAAGATGATGCGCGGGTCGCTCGGCACCGCCTCGATGTCGTCGATGCGGCCTCCGAACGCCGCTGGGCCGATCTGGCGCGCGGTGATCGAGGCGGGCCAGACGGGGGTCGGGCCGGGTGCGGGGGCACCCGTCGTGAAGGAGCAGATGGCCAGCGGAAGGGCGACACGGGCGAGGAAGGATTGCATGTCGACAGCACCGGAGCACGGGGGCGGGGGCGGGGGCGGGAAGCGGCGGGCGGAGCGCGGGGGGAGAGCGTGCCCGGAGATAATACGCCGCCCTGGAGACGCCCGCATCCGGGGCGGCAGCTACCGGCCCTGCCTGGCCGACGGCGGCTCTTCGGGGTGGCCCAGCGTCCGCCGTCGTGACGCCCGCCACGGCGGCTGCCGGAGCACGCGCGATGTTACTGGTCTGGGAAAGTCCGGGCCGGCCTCGGCGCCGAAGCGGCCGGACGAGCCCCGAGATTGCAGACCGTCCGATGGACCATCACGCCAAGCTGCGCTGGGCCCGGAAGCACTTCGAGGCGCTCCAGGCCGACATCGCCCGTTTCATGGACGCGAATCCGTACGAGCTCCGCGTGCGGTTCGATCAGAAACGGCAGCAGTACGTGGCCGCGCTCCGCGCCCCGAGGCCGCTCCCCCGCGACTGGAGCCTGAGGCTCGGGGACATTCTCCACAACACGCGCAGCGCGCTGGACAGTCTGGTCCATGCGCTCGCGGGCAAGCACCTCGGCCGGATGCCCTCGGACGACGAGGCGCGGTGCATTCGGTTCGTAATCGTCGACGAGCGGGCGGCGTGGAGCGACGAGTCGGGCCGGTGGCTGGCGCACGTGAGCCCCGAAGTACGGGCGAAGATCGAGACCCTCCAGCCCTACCACCATCCACCGGTGCGCTACCACCATCCGCTCTCGGTGCTGCGCGATCTCACGCGCATCGACCGGCACCGGCACATCGCGCTGGTGGCCGAAGCGCCCAACAACGGCGGCGTCCCCGTCGAGGGCCCCGGCCTGCGCCCCGGGACGCGGGTCACCGGGTGGCGCGGCCGGTTCGTGACCGGGGGCGAGATCCCCGTCGTGGACGTCAAGGACGGGGCGGGTCGCAAGCTTGAGCCGGCACTGCAAGCAGAAATGCGCGGCACCGGGCGCCTGTGTCCCGAGATCACGTTCGTGGAGGGTCCGCCCGGGCACGGCGGATCCGTCGCCGGATTCATCACCGCGTTGCACCGGCACGTGATGCAGGACGTCTTTCGCGTTCTCGACGAGTGGCTGGATTGAGGGCACGCCGGTCCGAATGAGCGCGGTCGTGTGATGCGCGTCACCGGCGGCGGCGGAACGTTTCGCGTCACCATCAGGTATCTGGAATAGGCCGTCTGGCGCCGGTGACGGCGTTGGGGAACGAGTGGACTGCAGGTGAGGTGCGGGGGTTCCCCACTTGACCGATCGAAGCAGGCGCGAATCGGATCGCCGGCGCCGCCGGATCCAGATCGCCGCGTTGGCGGCCGTCTACTTCGGCGCCGCCAAGCTGGGCCTCGCCGTCGCCGTGGTGAACCCCAGCGTGACCGCGGTGTGGCCGGCCACCGGAATCGCCCTGGCGGCGCTGGTCCTCTGGGGCTACGACCGGTGGCCGGCGGTGCTCATCGGCGCGTTCGCCGCCAATCTCGCGACCGCCGGCACGATCTGGACGTCGGCGGCGATCGCGACCGGGAACACCCTCGAGGCCGTGCTGGGCGCCTATCTCGTGTCGCGATTCGTCGGCGGGCGCGACGCGTTTGCCTGGCTGCGGCACGTGCTGCGATTCGCGCTCGCCGCCGGCGTCGTTGCGCCCGCCGTCAGCGCCACCATCGGCGTGACGACCCTCGTGGCCGCGGGCATGGCGGCTCGGGGCGCTTTCGCACACCTCTGGAGCACGTGGTGGTTGGGCGACGCGGTCGGTGCGCTCACGGTCGCCCCGACGATTCTGGTCTGGGCGCACGAGCCGCGGATCGTCTGGCGGTGGGGCCGCGCGGTGGAGGTCGGGTTGCTGCTCGCCGCGCTGATCTGCATGGCGCTCGTCGCGTTCAGCGGCTCCTCGGGCCTTGCCGTGACGCACGATCCCGTCGACTTCCTGTGTACGCCGTTCGTGGTCCTGGTGGCCTACCGGTTCGGGCCGCGAGAAACGACCCTGGGCACGATCATCCTCGGCGGCATCGCCGTGTGGGGGACGCTGCATGGCCACGGGCCGTTCATTCGCCGAGCCCCCGGCGCGTCGCTGGCCCTGCTGCAGTCATACGTGGGCGTGATGTCGGTCATGTGTCTTCTCGTAACGAGCCTGGCAGCGGAGCGCCGGCGGGCGGAGGACCGGTGGCGTCGCCAGGCCGTACTCGACCCCCTGACGGAACTGGCGAATCACCGGCGGCTGATGGAAGTGATGGGGCTCGAGATCGCGCGGGCCGCGAGAATGAATCGGGGATTCGCGATCGTGTTCGTGGACCTCGACGACTTCAAGCACGTCAACGACGTGTACGGGCACGTCGCGGGGAGCCGCGCGCTCCAGCGGGTGGCCGGGGTGCTGTCGAACGCCATTCGCAATCTGGATACGGCAGCCCGCTACGGCGGCGACGAATTCGCGGTCGTCCTGCCCGAGACCGACGAACCGACGGCGTGGCGTGTGGCAGAACGCATTCGATCGGCGGTGAACCACGGAGGCGGCGATCCTCCGGTGACGGTCAGCGTCGGCGTGGGCGTGTTCCCCCGCGACGGGGCGACGGTCGAGGCACTGATCGCGGCCGCGGACCGATTGCTCTACCAGGCCAAGGACCGGCGGCGCCTGACGCCGGCGGCGCCACCGGCCTGATCAGCGCCGGGGCAATCAGGTCGCCCCGTCGGCGCGGATCATTTTCAGGGCTTCCTGCACGGTGGTCATGAACTGCGCCGGAAATATGATCGTCGAGTTCTTCTCCACGCTGATCTCGGCCATGGTCTGCAACGTCCGCAGCTGGAGGGCCACGGGATGCGCCGCGATGATATCCGCGGCCTCACCGAGCTTGACGGCTGCCTGAAACTCGCCTTCGGCCGCGACGATCTTTGCGCGGCGTTCGCGTTCGGCCTCGGCCTCCCTGGCCATGGCCCGTTGCATGTTTTCGGGGAGCGTGATGTCCTTGATCTCGACGGCCGTGACCTGGGCGCCCCACGGCTCGGTATGCCCGTCGATGACGTCCTTTATTTTGGCGTTGATGTCCAGCGTCTGCGAGAGCAGTTGATCGAGGCTGAACTGCCCCACGACGTTGCGCACGGTGGTCTGGCTGATCTGATTGATGGCGGCGTCGACATTCTCGATGGCGATCACCGATTTGGCCGGGTCGACGATGTGGTAGTATGCCACGGCGGCGATGTCGATGGAGACGTTGTCCCGGGTGATGATCTTCTGCGACGGAATGTTCATCGTGATGGTGCGCAGGGTCACCCGCGTCATCTGCTCGATCACCGGGATGAGGACGATCAAACCGGGGCCGCGCACCCCGGTGAATTTGCCCAGGCGAAAAATGACGCCCCGGTCGTACTCCTTCACCACCCGCAGCGAGAGCGCAATCAGCGCGAGGGCGATCGCACCAACGAACATGGCGATGGGCATGAAGATGACGCTCCGGAAGAGGAAGGGATGGCGACTCGGTTCTGAGTATACGCGGAGGGGAGCGGGACCGCTCATCAGGCTGGGATGCCTGTCACCGGGAGAACTCAGGGGGCGGCGATTCTTCTACCTTGAAATGCGCCGGGACCGCTGCATCGTGCGCGGGGACTCCCGGTCGTGTCGCATCAACGCTCGCCCGCACCGGCAAGACGATTCCGCGGACCGCGGGGTCGTCATGCCGAGCCGCGGAGACGATGCCGTGGACCGCGGGGTCGTCCTGCCGAACCGCGGAGACGACGGCGCGGACCGCGGGGTCGTCCTTCCGAACCGCGGAGACGGCGGCGCGGATCGCCGGGTCGCCGGGCCAAGTCGCAGACGGACTCGGCGATCCGATAACCTGCACCGCTTGTCCGCGAGCATGTTCTGCCGCACCGCGCGCACGTCCATCAGATCCGCCGACCCGATTCCGTGTTGCGCCGGCCTGGCGGGCCCATGCGCGGGCTTGTGCTGTCGCGTCGAGTTGCCCGTCCTAGCCGTCGGCGCCTTCGAGCATCGATCCGCCGATGATCATGAGGATCGCCGCCGTTCCGATCATTTCGTTGCCGATGAAGACGCCCATGACGGCAGCGCCGGCCACCGCCTCGATCAGCACCCCCGAACCACAGATCAGGATCAGCGTTCTGCGTCGCGGACCTGCCGTGAACGCGGCCACCAGCGCGACGACACCGAGCACGATCCAATGCCAAGCGACCGACAGAAACACAACGCGGAATGCCGACTGCATCGCCGCCGCGAGGTTGGACGCGGCCAGGGCAGGAAAGCCGAGCCTGTGTCCCGCGTAGAAGTGCAGCGCTGCGGACGCGAAGAGCAGACCGCTGCCGCTCGCGACTACGACCTGCCCCGCTCTGTTTCGGGCGATCACTGGTACCGACTCCGTCAAAGTTCAGGACCAAACTGGGAGACCTGCTACCAAAGCGCAAAAAAGCGACCCAACCTTACCGGTTGAGTCGCCTATAGTTGCCCCTCCTGGGATCGAACCAGGACTCTCCTGATCCAGAGTCAGGCGTGTTGCCAGTTACACCAAGGGGCACCAAACCCCGACGAACACCAGCACGTCGAGGACCCCAAAGTTAGTTTTCGCCCTACCCAAAGGCAACCCTCTCCAGCGCCCCCGACAGTCGAGCTTAGTCCTGTCCATTCCTAGACTTACGCACCACCACCACGGCCCGCTCACCACCCGCGCCGCGACCACCGCGCTGGCCTTCGTCGCATCACTCACCCTCGCCGCCTGCCGCGACGGCGCCCTTCCGCTCGCCGGCACCACTCCGGGCGGACGCGAGCGCGTCGACCAGGCTTTCACCGCGCTCTACGAACGCTACGCGAACATCCACCACGGCCCGCGCTACGACCACGCGCGCCACCGGCTCGCGAGCACGGTGCTCGTCCCCTCCCGCATCTTCGACGACACGACGGTCTGGACGCGCGCACCCGACTCGCTCACGCGCCAGCTCGAACTCCGCGAATTCGTCACCCCCGCCGGCATCACCGAACAGGAACTGAGGGACTCCGTCCCCTCCCCGCAACAGCTCGGCGACGCCAGGCACGTCGTCCGCCTGCGCAAGCTCGGCGGCGGAGACTATTCCTGGAACACCGACGTCGACATCGCCTTCGGCACGATCAGCGCGCACGACGTCGCCGACGGCATCGTCGGCCTGCTCACCTCGGCCGGCGCCAGGAGCGACAGCGCCATTCGCGCCGACTACCTCGGAGCGTTCCCGCGCACGAGCGCGGTGACGTCGCAGCTCTTCTCCATGGACTCGCTGCTGGCCGTCCCCCAACCCGACGGGTCGGAGCTGGTGACGCTCCACTTCACGGTCCGACCCGACCGGCTCCGCCCGCAGTACCCCGCGCTCGCCGCGTTCATGGACCGGTACGTGGGCCGCACCCATTACGACTTCCATATGGCGTCGCACACGGGGCAGGAGTACTTCACGGCGCAGTCCGACGGCCCGCCGGTCGTGGTCCGGGCCCGGGTGCGCGGCCACGAGTTCCTGCCGCTCGCCGGCGGCGACCGCCCGCTTCCCGACTCGCTCGTGCTGTCGGGCTCCTTCTCCACGAAGATCAAGTTCTTCACGGTCGGCGCGCACCACTTCGCGGCCGATTTCGTGATCGGCCGGTCGGCGCACGAACGCTCGTGGACGCTCCACTTCACGCAGGAACCCGACTGGCAGCTCCCGCTGGCCGCGGCGCATCTGCTCAACGCGCCGCTCAAGCGCCCCTTCGAGGGGCGCGGCATGTCGTACGAAGTGGCGGTCCGCGACAGCGCCGGTGCGCAGACGATCCTCAGCCGGCGCTCGCACGCCGAGGTCCACGAGAGCGCCATCATGCGCTTCATCGGCGGGCTGATCTCACGCGTGCTGCTCGATCGCAGCGGCGCCGTGGAAGACCAGCAGTTCGCCTTCTTCGGGCGGGCCTTCGCCGCGATGCGGAAGGACTACGGAACGCTGCTACAATCCAGGTGACACGGCAGACTTCACCCTGCGAACCGTCCATCAACACGAACGCCGCGAACCCTGGGGTCCGCGGCGCTGCCATTGTCGTTTGCCGCGC
>DASVWS010000148.1:0-11910 GCA_036393095.1 Gemmatimonadaceae bacterium
ACCCCTCGGAGACCGAGGAGTACCTGGCGACACGTGTGCTTGCGTACTGCCTGGAATACGCCGAAGGCATCGCCTTCTCCAAGGGGTTGAGCGAACCCGACGAGCCGGCGATCAGCGTGCGTGACCTGACCGGTGCGCGACTGGCCTGGATCGAAATCGGCGCGCCGGACGCCGCCCGCCTGCACAAGGCGAGTAAAGCGGCACCGCGCGTGGCCCTGTACACGCACAAGGAGCCGCGCATCCTGCTCCGCAGCTTCGAAGGCCAGCGGATTCACCGCGCCGAGCACGTCGAGATCTACGCGCCGGACCGCGCCGTCCTCGATGCCCTGGTGGCGGGCCTCGATCGCCGGGTGAGCTTCGCGCTCACCGTGACCGACGGGCAGCTCTTTCTCGACATCGGCGGACGGACGGTGAACGGGGCGCTGACGCGGATCGCGCTGCCGTAGGAGAGCCGGAGGCGCCGCGGGACGCTCTTGACACCCGGCCGATCCCTGCGGACACTCCCGACTATGTCTTTCCGTTCGGTATTCATCGCCATCGTCATCGGCGCGGCGCTGATCGTGGCCGCCCTCATCGTGAATGCCCGCCGCCCCGCGGTCGAGGTCCAGCAGCCCAGCGCCCAGCTCGTGGAAGCGAGCGGGAAGTGCGCCGAGTGCCATGCGCGCGAGACCTCCGCCATCGTGATCGAGTACCGGCGCAGCCATCACGCGCAGAAGGGAGTGACCTGCCTCGACTGCCACCGCCCGGTGAAGGGGCAGCGGTCGATCGAGCACCGCGGCTTCACGATCGCCGACACGGTGACGCCCGCCAACTGCGCGTCGTGCCACCAGACGGAATACGACCAGTTCGAGCGAAGCCGCCACGCCGCGCCGGCGTGGGCGGCGGTGTTCGGCTCGGCGCCGTTCACGGCGCAGCAGGTCGCGTACGCCGAGGAGTACCAGCCCGGCGCCGTGAAGCGGCCGCCGAATCCGCTGGTGGGGCCCGAGGGGAACACGGCCATCGCCGCCGGGTGCGCCACGTGCCACGCGGTGGGCAAGCCACACGCCGACGGTTCGATCGGCTCGTGCACGGTATGCCATGCGCGGCACGCCGCCTCGGTGGCACTGGCGCGCCTCCCCACCACGTGCGGGCAGTGCCACATGGGCCCCGACCACTCGCAGCTCGAGATCTACAGCGAGTCCAAGCACGGCGTGCTATTCGCGCTCCGGCGCAACCAGCTCAACCTCGACGCGCCGCCCAAGCAGCTCACCACCATGGACATGTCGGTGCCCACCTGCGCCACCTGCCACATGAGCGGGCTGAACGGGATGAACGTGACGCACGACGTGACCGAACGGTTGTCGTGGTACCTGTTCGAAGCGGTGTCGACGAAGCGGCCGGACTTCACGCAGGCGCGGGCGCGCATGCAGCAGATGTGCGAGAACTGCCATGCGTCGGAGCAGGTGAAGACCTTCTACGCGCAGGGCGACTCGGTGGTCGCCGCCACCAACCGGCGCGTGGCCGCGTCGCTCGCACTCATGGACAGCCTGAAGGCCGAAGGACTGCTCACCCCGGCGGCGTTCGACCAGCCGATCGACTTCGTGGCGTTCGACCTCTGGCACTACTACGGCCGCACCACCAAGCACGGCGCGTTCATGGGCGGCGCCGACTACACGCAGTGGCACGGCAACTACGAGCTCGTGGCGAAGAGCGTCGAGCTCCGCCAGATGGCGCAGGAGCTGCGGGCGGCGCACCGGCAGCGGTGATCTTGCGGATCCCGAACGACCGCCGCCTGCTCGTCGAGCTGTTCGTCTGCTCGAATCTGGCGTTCCTCGTGCTCGACGTCGCGATCGCGCACGCCGTGAACCGGTTCGCGAGCGGCGCCGAGTGGATCCCGGTGGGGTTCGCGGCGCTGGGCGCGGCGGCGCTGGTGCCCGGCATCGTGCGGTCGTGGCGCGCCGCCGCACGCCCAGGAACGGCAGGCACGGTCGTCGGCTGGTGCGGCGTCGCGGTGGGGATCGCGGGGCTGGTGTTCCACCTGCGGAGCCAGTTCTTCGCCGCCACCACATTGCACAATCTCGTATACTCGGCGCCGTTCGCCGCGCCGCTGTCGTTCGCCGGACTCGGGCTGCTGCTCCTGGCCAACCGGATGATTCCCGACGAGTCGCCGGAGTGGCCCGAGTGGGTGGTCTTCCTCGCGCTCGCGGGTTTCGCCGGGAACTTCGTGCTGTCGCTCACCGACCACGCGCAGAACGGGTTCTTCAACCGGCTCGAGTGGATTCCGGTGGTCGCGAGCGCGTTCGCCGTCGGATTCCTGCTCGTCGCCCTGCAGCGGCCGCTCACCGCGGGGTTCGTCCGCGCTTGCTGGTACGTGCTGGCGGCGCAGGTGGCCACCGGGGTCGCCGGCTTCGGACTGCACGTATGGACCGATCTGCACGGCCCCACGCACCACCTCACGCTCGACTTCCTGTACGGCGCGCCGGCGTTCGCACCGATGCTGTTCGCCGATCTCGCGGTGCTGGCGGGGATCGGGCTGGCGAGCCTGCCGCTGGCCCGCGAGACGACGGGCGACGGCTAGTCGTTCCGCAGGGCGGTGAGCGGCGCCACGCGCGTCGCCCGGCGAGCCGGCAGGTAGCTCGCCACGGCCGCCACCGCGGCGAGCAGGAGGATCACCGCGGCGAAGGTGGCCGGATCGTGCGCCGTCACGCCATACAGCATGCCCGAAAGCAGCCGGCTGAGGGCGAACGCGCCCACCGTGCCCACGACCGCGCCCATCAGTGCCACACGCAGGCCGTCGCCGACCATATGCGCCAGCATCTGTCGCGGACGGGCGCCGAGCGCGATGCGCAGGCCGATCTCGTGGGTGCGCTGCGAGACGGAGTAGCTGGTCACGCCGTAGATGCCGACGGCGGCCAGCACCAGTGCCACCCCGGCGAACGTCACCATGAGGACCAGGTAGAACCGCCGGTCGGCCGTGGCACCGGCCATCACCGCATCCATGGTCTGCACCTGCGTGATGGCCACGTTCCGGTCGATATCGCCGACGATGCGGCGGAGCGCCGGCGCGACGCTTCCGGGGCCACACGCCGCGGTGGCGTCGGCGCATGCGGCGCGGACCACGAATGTCATGTACGCAAAGTGTCCTTCGGGGCTCGACTGGTACTGCGCCTGCTGGAGGTACGGCACGTACAGCTCCCAGCCCACGGCGTCCGACACGCCGTCCTCGGCTGCGTCTGCGGACACACCGACGACGGTGAGCCAACGCGGGTGCTTGTCGAGGTCGTCGAGCGTGATGCGCTGCCCGAGGGGATTCTCGCCGGGCCATACGTGCTCGGCGAGCTGCCGGTTGACGACCACGACGCCCGGCGCGCCGTCCCGGTCGGCGTCGGTGAACGCGCGGCCGCGGAGGAGCGCTAGCCGCATCGTCCTGAAGTAGCCGGGGAAGACAACGCGGTACACGGCCGATCTCGCCCGGCCCGGCGCCGGATCGGGACGCCCCGCCACGTGGAAGCTCCAACCCCACAGGTCTCCGCCGATGGGCAGGTGGTTGATGGCGCTCACGGACGCAACACCCGGCGTGGCGCGCAGACGCTGCAACAGCTGCTCGTAGAACGCCGTGCGCACGTCGCCAGGCGCTTCCGCCGTGCCCTGCACGGATACCACCGCCGTGAGCACGCCGTGCGGGTCGAATCCGGGGTCGTGGGCGGACAGCGCGGCGAAGGTGCGAACCATGAGCCCGGCGCCGACCAGCAGCACGAGTGCGAGGGCGAACTCCGAGGCGATGAGGAATTTCCGGAAGGCGCTTCGCCGGCCTCCGTCGGTGGAGCCGCGGCTGCCGTCCTTCAGCGACTCGCTGAGATCCACGGCGGTGGCCCGGAGCGCGGGCACGAGTCCGAAAGCGAGCGCCGTGCCCGCCGACGCGAGCACGGCCGCGGCCAGCACGCGCGCATCGATCGCGGCGCCCTGAACGCGCGGAATGCTCGACGCGCCGAGCGCCGCGAGCAGCCGCACGCCGCCCAGCGCGATCAGCACTCCGCCGGCACCGCCGGCAAGCGCGAGGATCAGGCTTTCGGTGAGCAGTTGCCGCACGGTGCGCCGGCGGCTGGCCCCGAGGGCGGCGCGCACCGCGATCTCGCGTTGGCGGCCGGCGCCGCGGGCCAGCAGCATGTGCGCCACGTTGGCGCAGGCAATGAAGAGCACGAAGAGCACGGCGCCCATCAATACATAGAGCGGTGTGCGCACCGAACCCACGACGAGGTCGGTGAGTGGGCTGACCGTCGCGCCGTGCGTGGCGCCCGGCGACCGGCGGTTGAGGTCGGCGGAGATCGACGCGATGTCGGCGCGGGCGCGGGTGAGCGTGGCCCCGGGCGCGAGGCGGGCGAAGACGCGGAGACTTTGCCCGCCGTCCCTGAAGATGCGATCACCGAGGGCGAGCGGCGCCCACAGTTCGGCGTGCGTGGCCCAGAATGGCGCAAAGGCAAAGGTGGGCGGCATGACGCCAACGACGGTGTACGACTCGCCGTTGAACGAGAGCCGGCGGCCGATCACCCCGCGGTCGCGGCCGAACAGCCGGGCCCAGAGCGCGTAGCTGAGCACCACTACGTGGTCGTCGCCGGCCTGGTCGGCATCGGCGGACCAGACGCGGCCGAGCATCGGCGCGACGCCGAGCAGGGGAAGAACGTCGGCGGTGAGGCGGAGCGCGGGAATGCGATCGGTGCCGCCGTCGTGCGTATAGTTGACCGTCCAGTATTCGGCGGCGCCCATGCGGGAGAACGCCGTGGCGCGCTGCTGCCAGGCGGCGAACGTGGACGGGGCCACCGGGTCGCGGTCGTGGTTGAGGATCGCCACGAGGCGTCCCGGATCGCGGTAAGGGAGCGGCTGGAGCAGCACTGCGTCGACCACGCCGAGGATGGCGGTGTTGGCGCCGATGGCGAGGGCCAGCGTGACCACGGCCGCCGCGGTGAACACCGGATGCTTGGCGAGTGAGCGGATGGCGTAGCGTACGTCGCGGAGCGTGGCGTCGAGCATCATGGGTGTGGGGCGGGCGAGGGTTGTGGACTTCTGACACCGGGCGCGGCGGAAGCGTTGGACCCGGGAGTGCGGAACACCGCTCGGCCGGCGTCGGGCTGCGGTGTTGCCCGGGCGCCGGAGCGACTATGATTGGGCGGCCACCCAAAGACCCGGCGACCGACTCGCCGAAGGACAGGCATCCATGACGATCGCCGGACTCGTGGGCGGACTCGGACCCGAGTCCACCATCGACTACTACCGCCGCATCCTCGCGGCGTGGGAGCGCGTCGCGCCCGGCTCGGCGCCGTCGCTCGTGATCGACACGCTGGACTTCCACCGGGGGCTCCGCCTCGTCGCGAACGACATGCCGGGGCTCACGGAATACCTGCTGGGATCGGTGCGCCGCCTGGCGGGCGCCGGCGTCGATTTCGTGGCCATCACCGCGAACACCCCGCACATCGTGTTCGACGAGCTGGCGGCGCGATCGCCGGTGCCGCTCGTGAGCATCGTCGAGGTGTGCGCCGACGAGGCCGCGCGCCGCGGACTGCGGCGCCCGGCGCTGCTCGGCACGCGGTTCACCATAGAGGCGGCGTTCTACCCCGAGGTGTTCGCGCGGCGCCGCATCACCGTGGTGACGCCGGCGGCGCACGAGCGCGCCTGGATCCACGAGCGGTACGTGAATGAGCTGCTCCCCGGACAGTTCCGGGACGATACACGCCGCGCCCTGGTCGAGATCGTCGAGCGGCTGCGCGACGAAGAGGGAATCGACGGCGTCATCCTCGGCGGCACCGAGCTGCCGCTGCTGCTGCAGGCCGACGTCGTTGCGGGGCTGCCCGCGCTGGACACGACCGCGTTGCACGTGGCGGCGATCGTCGAGAGATTGCGGAGCCCCGCCGACGCGGCCTGACTCCGCGGCTCCACCCGATTCCGAGATCCATCCCATGCCTCCTGCCCGTCTCCGCAGCGCGCTTCCGGCGTTCGTCGCGCTCGTGCTGCTCGCGTCCCCGTCGGCATCGCGCGCCCAGTCGATTCCCGCCTCGATGCTCCAGGGGCTCACATGGCGCAACATCGGCCCCTTCCAGGGCGGCCGAGTGGAAGCGGTGGCGGGAATTCCCGGCAACGCGTCCACCTTCTATTTCGGCGCCGTGAACGGCGGCGTCTGGAAGACGGTGGACGCCGGGCAGACGTGGGAATCCGCGTGGCATGGCCCCGACGTCGGCACGATCGGCGCGCTGGCCGTCGCGCCCTCCGATCCCAACGTGATCTACGCCGGCACCGGCGAGCCCGATCCGCGCACCGACATCGCGTCGGGCGACGGCGTGTATCGCTCCACCGACGCGGGGCGCACGTGGACCAACATCGGGCTCCGGGACTCGCGCCAGATCGCGCGCATCGTCGTCGACCCGCGCGATCCCGACGTCGCGCTGGTGGCGGCGGAGGGCGACGTGTTCAAGCCGAGCAGCGAACGCGGCGTGTATCGCACGACGGACGGCGGGAAGACGTGGAGCCGGGTGCTGTACGTCAACGACAGCACGGCGGCGGTGGACGTGGCGCTGGATCCGACGAATCCGCGCATTCTCTTTGCGGCGATGTGGCAGGTGCGGCGCACGCCCTGGTCGCTGGTGGACGGCGGCGCGGGGAGCGGCATGTACCGCTCGACCGACGGCGGCGCCACCTGGACGCGCGTGCAGGGACACGGACTGCCCGAGGGGATCTGGGGGCGCACGTCGCTCTCCATCGGCGCCGACGGCCGGCACGTGTACGCGCTGATCAACGCGCACCAGCCCGGGCTCTACCGCTCCGACGATGGCGGCGCGCAGTGGACGTTGATCAACGACGACCAGAACATCACGCAGCGGCCCTGGTACTACTTCCAGGTGAAGGCCGATCCGCAGGATCCGAACACGATCTACCTGCTCAACTTCTTCATCTATCGCTCGGTGGACGGCGGCGCGCGCATCGAGCGGCTCGACCCGCCGCACGTGGACAACCACGCACTCTGGATCGACCCCGCGGCGCCGCAGCGGATGATCGAGGGGAACGACGGCGGCGCGACGGTCACGCTGGACGGCGGCGCGCACTGGAGCTCCGAGTCCAACCAGCGCACGGCGCAGATCTACCACGTGGCGACCGACGGCCAGACGCCGTACCGCGTGTACGGCGCGCAGCAGGACCGCGGCACCTATTCGATCGCGAGCGCCAGCGTCAGGGGCGCGATCACCGACCAGGACTGGTACGACGTCGCGGGCGGCGAGAGCGGGTACGTGCTGCCGGCGCCGGGCGCGCCCGACACGGTGTTCGCCGGATCGTACTTCGGCAATCTCACGCGGTGGAACGGCGCGACGGACGAGGCGCAGGACGTATCGCCGTGGCCGGAGAACATCGAAGGCTCGGCGGCCGCCGCGGTGAAGTACCGCTTCAGCTGGACGTCGCCGCTCGCGTTCGATCCGTTCCGGCCGTACACGCTGTACTCGGGCTCGCAGTATCTGCTCCGGACCACCGACGGCGGGCGGAGCTGGACGGAGATCAGTCCCGACCTCACGCGCAACGACAGGAGCAAGCAGCAGCTCTCCGGCGGCCCGATCACGCTCGACAACGTGGGCGCCGAGTATTACGACGTCATCTATACGATTGCGCCGTCCACGCTGGTGAAGGGCGAGATCTGGATCGGAACGGACGACGGGCTCATCCAGCTCACGCGCGACGGCGGCGCGCACTGGAGCAACGTGACGCCGAAGGGAGTGCCCGCGTGGGCGCACGTGGAGATGATCGACGCCTCGACGCACGACGCGGGCACCGCGTACGCGGCGGTGAGCGCGCGGATGTCCGGCGACGACGCGTCGTACGCCTTCCGCACGCTCGATGGCGGGAAGAGCTGGACGTCGATCGCCGCGGGGCTCTCGGGCTCGGTGTACTTCGTGCGCGAGGATCCCGTGCGCGCGCACCTGCTCTATGCCGGCACCGAGACGGGGCTCTACGTCTCGTTCGACGACGGCGACCACTGGCAATCGCTGATGCTCAACCTGCCGCCCACGTCGATGCGCGATCTCGTGGTGCACGGCAACGACCTGGTGCTCGCCACGCACGGCCGGGGGTTCTGGATCCTGGACGGCGTGGCGCCGCTGCGGCAGGCGTCGGCGGAGATCGCGGCGGAGGGCGCTCACCTGTTCAGCCCCGCGAACGCCATGCGCACGCCACTCGGCGGCGGCCGCACGTCGGCCGGGCCGACCACCGGCGGCAATGCGCCGTCGGGTGCGCTCATCGACTACTGGCTGAAGGCGGCGCCCGCCGCGCCGGTGACCCTCGAGGTGCTCGACTCCACCGGCGCCGTGGTGAACCGGTTCACGAGCGGCGGACCAGGCCACTCACTCGCGGCGCGGGTGGGCGGGAATCGCTTCGTCTGGGACCTGGGGTACGCGCCGCCCCCGCCGCTGCACGTCCCGGGCGGGCCGATCTTCGAGTCTGGCCAGCCGATGACGCCGACGGTGGTGCCGGGCCGCTACACGGTGAAGCTCACCGTGGACGGGCACGCGTACACGCAGCCGCTCACGGTGACGCTCGATCCGCGCATCAGCGCCACGCCCGCGGAGCTGGCGCGCCAGCTCGACCTGATGAAGCAGATCGGCCAGGCGCTCACCGAAGATCACGAGGCGTTCAATCAGATCGCCGGGCTGCGGCAGCAGCTCCGCGGCGTCGTGGACCGGCTGGGGGACGACGCGCCGCTGCGCGCCGTGGTGGATTCCGCGCGCGCGCTCGACGTGCGCGCCGATACGCTGTCGGTGCAGTTCTTCCAGTACCGGGCGAGGGCCGCGAAGTGGTTGTTCATGAATTACCCGATCCAGCTGAACGCGAAGCTGGTGAGCCTGGAGGGATCGGTGGGCGGATCGGACGACGCGCCGACGGCGCAGGACGTGGCCACCTACCAGAAGCTCCGCGCGCAGCTCGATGCGCGGCTGCGTGACTGGCAGACCATGCAGCAACGCGACCTGGCGTCGTTGAACGCGCTGATGCGCGCGCACGGGATCACGCCGCTGTACGTAGCGGGCGGGGCGCACCTGCAGCCCTGAGCGGGGCGTCGGCGTTTCCCGCGCCGCGCGTCAGGCATCCGCCCGTTTCCGCACGCCGGGGAATCGGGCAATCTCAAGTCATGATGCGCAATCGGCTCCGCCGCGCAGTCGCGGCGAACGGCGCGGCGCTCGCGGTGTGGATGGCGGCCGCACCGGTGGGCGCGCAGACGAGTCTCGTCGCGTTCTATCCGACGGCCCAGGCAACCATCGCCAAGCCGCCGGCTGCCGACAGCATGCGGGTGACGTGTTCGGAGCGGCTCACCGCCGAGCAGTCGCCGATGCGCGCCGCGGTGTGGGTGAGCCTGCTCGCGCCGCCGAGTCAGCCGGCGTGGATCGTGGCCCTCACCGTGCAGCCGATCAAGAAGCCGGGCGACGCGCTCTCGACCACGCCGCGGTACGGACCGCTTCCGACCGCGAAGGTCTTCCAGAGCTCCACCCTCGACTGGGGCTGGATCTGGGACCGGAACGGCGACGGGCGCGTCGATTACGTGGCCTTCCTGCAGAACGCGCATCCCGTGCTTCCCAATCCGGTGCCCGACACGTTTCCGGTGCCGACTCGCAAGCCCGACGGCGGCTACACGATGACGATGCCGCTGCTCCACGCGATGATCGACCGCGCGCAGATGGTGTTCCGCCACTACGCCGACGACGACTTCAACGGCACCGCGGACGGCGTGGTGGTGGAAGAGTTCGACGCACAGCGGCCGATGTTCGTGCGCGACTGGATCGCGGCGCTGTCGTCGAAGCGCGACGGCGCGATCGACGAGGCCTGGGCGTTCTACGGTGCCATCACCGATACGCTGCGCGCGATCGCGCCCGGCGCCGATGGCCAGTTCAGTCTGCCGGCGATCACCGAGACCGGCATGACGACGGAACCGGCGAATGCGCGGCTGGCCTACGGCACGCGGCTGCTCGGCGCCGTGAACGGCATGATCGAGCGGTGCGGGCCGCAGCGCGGGGCCGTCCGCCGCCCGTAGCCGCGGCCCCCATCAGCGCCCGAGCAGCTCCCACAGCCGCGCCCACGCCTCGAGCCCCTCGTGCAGCCGGTGCACGCGGAAGAACTCGTTGGGCGCGTGGTAGTCCTCGTCGGCCGTGGAGAAGGAGAAGAACACGGTGTCGAGCCCCATGTGGCGCTGGAACAGCTCGGAGATCGGCACCGTGCCGCCCATCCGCACCACGAGCGGCTCGACGCCGTAGACGGTGCGCAGCGCCTGGCCGGCGGCCGCGAGTGCGAAGTGATCGGCACGAATGTGCGCCGGCCGCGCGCCGTGCTCGCTCACCGACACGGTGAGCCGCGTGCCCGGCGGCACGTGCGTTTCGAGATGGCGCTTCACCAGCGCCAGGATCTCGTCGGGATCCTGGGCCGTCACCAGCCGGCAGGTGATCTTGGCGTGCGCCTCGCAGGGAATCACCGTCTTTCCGCCCGGGCCCTGATAGCCGCCCCACATGCCGTTCACCTCCAACGTGGGGCGCGTCCACTGGCGTTCGAGCGTGGAATAGCCCGGCTCGCCGAATGGCGCCGGCGCGCCCACCTGCTGCAGGTAGCGCGCTTCGTCGAACGGCAGGGCCGCGAGCTCGGCGCGCTCCGCCGGCGTCAGCTCGACGACGCGATCGTAGAACCCGGCCACGGCGACGCGCCCGTCGGGCTCGTGCAGCCCCGCGATGAGCTGCGCCATCGCGTGCAGCGGGTTGGCCACGCTGCCGCCGTGGCGGCCGGAGTGCAGGTCCTTCGATGCGGCGGTGAGCGTGAGCTCGAGTCCCGCCAGCCCGCGGCTCGACACGGTGAGCGACGGCTCGTCGACGCGCCACATCGCGCCGTCCGCCGACAGCACGGCGTCGGCCGCGAGCAGGTCCTTGTGGTCGCGAATGAACGCGTCGAGGCTCGGGCTTCCGATCTCCTCCTCGCCCTCGAACATGCACTTCACGTTCAGCGGCAGCGCGCCGGCGGCCGCGAAATACGCTTCGGCCACCTCGATCGGAATCAGCATCGGCCCCTTGTCGTCCGAAACGCCACGCGCATAGAGCCGGCCGTCGCGCACCGTGGGAGTGAAGGGCGGGGTGTGCCACTTCTCCAGCGGATCCGCCGGCTGCACGTCGTAGTGCCCGTACACGAGCACGGTCGGCTTGCCGGGCGCGCCCAGCCATTCGCCGTAGACGACGGGATTTCCCTTCGTTGCGATCGTGCGCACCGTGAACGGGCCCGCGGCGGCGAGCCGCTCGGCGACCCATGCGCCGGCCGCCTTCACGTCGGCCGCGTGCGCGGGATCGGTGCTCACGCTCGCGATGGACGCGAACGCGACCAGCTCGTCGAGGATGCGGTCGTGATTCGCCTGGAGTCGCGCCAGCACGTCGTCGATCGTCGTCATCACTTGCCGCCGTCGATGGAGAGCACCTGGCCGGTGATCCACCCGGCCTGTTCCGACGCGAAGAAGAGAACGCCGTGTGCGATGTCGTCGGGCGCGCCCAGGCGCTTGAGGGCGATGCGCTCGACGAGCTCGCGCTGCCCGTCGGCGCCGTAGCTCTCCCACTGGCGCTCGGTGGTGGGGTTGGAGCGCACGAAGCCTGGGGCGATGTTGTTCACCGTGATGCCCCACGGTCCCAGCTCGTGCGCGAGCTGGCGCGTGAGTCCGATCTGCGCCGCCTTGGCCGACGCGTACGCCTGGATGCCGGTGAGGCTCACGCCGAGTCCGGCGCCGCTGGAGATGTTGACGATGCGTCCCCAGCGCGCCGCCTTCATGGCCGGTGCCACCGCCTGCGCGCAGTAGAACGCGCCGTCGACGTTCACCGCGAAGATCGATCGCCACTCCTCCGGCGACACCTCCTCGAGCGGGCGTCCCACCTGTCCGAGCACGCC
>DASVWS010000149.1:0-25215 GCA_036393095.1 Gemmatimonadaceae bacterium
CGGGCCGGGACGGGTGGGCATCCAATCGATGTACGTGCACATGCCGGAGGGGCGATAGGGCCCCGGTGACCCAGTGAATACCCGTATGACCTCGGTGTGACCGCGAACCATGCTCGGGAACCCAACCCCGCGCGATGGTACATCGGCGCCGCGGCGCCGTCCGTGATAGGAGTCCCGGTATGACGACGGGACTCGCCGTATCCCCCATCCACGGAGAAAGTTGATATGCGCATGAAATTCGTTCCTGTGTTGGCCGCGGTGGCGCTGGCGTTGCCTGCCCACGCAAGCGCGCAGTCGGTGTTGGGCACGTCGTTCGGGTTCGTCGGCGCGGTGAACCTGTCCACGTTCGGCGGCAGCGACGTGAGCGGCGCGAAGACCAAGGTGAACTTTTCCCTCGGCGGGTTCGCCCGCATCCCGATGTCCCCGATGTGGTCGTTCCAGCCCGAGCTCGAGTACGCGGGCAAGGGATCCAAGGCCAGCGACAACACGGGCACGGCCACGGTCGACCTGAGCTATGTCGAAGTGCCGCTGCTGTTCCGGCTCTCGGCGCCGAGCACGCCGGCCGGGCAGCTGTTCGGCGAGATCGGACCCGCGGTGGCGTTCAAGGTGGACTGCACGGTCTCCGGGACCTCGGGGGGCATCACCGTCTCCGGCTCGTGCGCGAACGCCGGCGTGGACGTCAAGACCACCGACTTCGGCGGCGTCATCGGCGCCGGCTATGAGTTCCCGATGAGCGGGATGGGACTCTCCATCGGCGTGCGCTACAACTACGGCCTCTCCGAGTTGTTCAGCGGATCGAACGCGAAGAACCGCAACCTGCAGTTCGTGGCCGGCCTGCGGCTCTGATCGTACGGAGCGCCGGATGGTCGATCGGCGCACACGGAACCAGGCAGAGCTGGTTCGCTCGAACGGCGCCCCACCAACGGGGCGCCGTTCTCGTTTCCGGGCGGCGCGCGACCGCGAGTAGCGAACGGTCCAGCGCGCCGTACCGCCGCCGCTCGACCGCAGGCGCACCACGCGCATGCCGCCGCGGCGCTCACTCCCTGCGAACTCCGCGCCGGTCACGTGCACGACACCAAAATGGTACCCCGCCGGCTCACTCAAATAGAGATCGTACGCGTCGCCCGCCACCAGCCGGCTCTCGCCCGCCAGCGAGTCGTCGCGCCAGCTCACGTGCTCCAGGTCCGGCCCGCCGCAGCTCACGTGGCGGTTCGTCGCGATCACCTGCGGGTGATCCACGCGTTCGCGGATGCAGAACACCTGCACCTGGAACACGGAGTCGATCGGCCCCGGCACGAACGCATCGTGGAATGCCCCGAGCAGATGCTTCGACCAGAACTCGAACACCAGGTACTCGCGCGACGGGTCCAGCCCGAGGTCGGCGAAGCGAATGCGCGCCGTGTCGGCGCCGCCCGTGCGCGCCAGCACCGACCACCGCTCGAATCCCCGATTCACATCCAGCAGGTACAACGGCACGGCCAATCGCTTGTCGGCATCGAACGCACGAGGCCCCGATCCGCTCACCGCCGAACTGGCCCGCTCGATCAGCCCCGACCGCGAGGGATCCACGTCGTAGACCTGCTCCGGCTGCGTGAACAGCACCGGCGCCGTGCGCTTCGCGATCTCGGCGCGCGGCGTACGGTACAACGCCGGCTTGTCGGTGAGCATGAGCAGCGATCCGGTGAGCGACGCGAGCGTCGCCGCCCGGTACGCGTCGGGCGCCGAGAGCTGGATGTGATCGGGATCGTTCCGCCACACGACGTTGTTGTACGAGTTGTATTCGGCGAATCCCCCGTAGCCGAATCCGTCGGTGCCCACGCGCACCGCGTCCACCAGCCCGGTCAGCTCCGGCCGGATCCCCCAGCACGCCAGCAGGAACGCGTCGCGGCCGATGGCGTCGCGCACCGCCTGCACCACCCCCCGGTACACCGCTTCGCGGTTCAGCCCGCGCGCCCGGAAGTAGTCCGCATGGCTGTTGTACCCTTCGTATCGCAGGTGGCGCAGCGCGTCGAGCTTGTAGTAGCGCCATCCCATGCGGGCCAGGGTATCGTACACGGGACGTACGAGATCGCGAATCGTGGCCGGATTCGATCCGTCCATGACGTAGCCGATCCAGTTTCCCGAAGCAGGCGTGCCGTCCGCGTTGCGTACGAACTCGTCCCGGTGCGCAAACGCGTAGGCGCTGTCGGCAACGCTGACGTTCGTCCAGATCCCCGGCGCCAGGCCGCGCCCGGCGATGTACTGCTCCAGCGCGCCGAGCCCCGACGGGAACTTGGCGTTCGGGTGCAGCCAGTGGGCCGGCGTGCCGATCGGCTCGCGCTCGTACCCATCGTCGATCTGGAGGTAGTCGTAGCCGAACGGGTGCAGCACGTCGTGCATCGCGTCGGCGGCGTCCCGCACGTCGCGCTCGGTGACCTGGTCGAGAAACGCGTACCAGGACGTCCACCCCGCCACCGAGCCCCGCCACACGTCGTACGTCCACGGGCGGTACTCGGCGAGGCCGCGATGCTTCTGGTAGTAGCGCGGACGGAAGCGGAGGATGACCTCGGATCCCGTCGCGCGCACCGCGAACGTCGCCGAGTCGCCCGCCGGCGCATGCCCCTCGATGCGCACCGCCGTCGGCTCGTCGAACGACAGTACCCAGTCGCCGCGGCGGTCATACACGGCGCGGTTGAGCCGGCTCTCGCTCGGCCCCACGGCGTTGCGCACGATCGCCGGCCCGTCGGTGCGCCGCTCGGTGGAGGCGGCGAACGCATCGGCGTCGCCGCGCATGGTGCCCGAGAGCACGAGCGGTCCGGCGCCGCGCGCCGTCCACTTCAGCACCTGCGTCACCGCGCCGCCGGCGGTGTCCACCAGCGTGCGCAGCTCGGCCTCGCGGTCCGGGGCCGAAAGCGTGGCCGCGAGGATCACGCGCCCGCCGTACGTCAATGTCACCCGGCCGCGGTCGATCGTGGCGACGGCAGGCGCGTTGGGCGGCTCGGCGGCCGCCTGTGCGCAGACGGCCGCGGGAACGACGAGCAGCAGGACGCCGGCGATGCTGGACGTGCGAAGCATGGAAAGGTGGGCGAGTGGGTGCGTCACGAATCCCGCCAAAGCTCGCCGGTTTCGCCGTGCGCCGCTACGCGCCGTATGCCCTACTGGTTGCCCGGGGAGGGCGGGACGAACCCGGCCGGCGGGTTCTTCAGCAGGGGCGACTCGTGGATGATCTTGCCCCCCAGATACGCCGTGCGCGTCACGACGCTGATGCCCAGCACGGCGAGCACGGCAAGCGTGATGCGCAGCCACTGCGGCGGGAGTCCCTGCTTGTCCTTGCGCAGCATGTACCACCACGCATAGGCGCTGGCCGCGCCGAGGATCAGCAGGACCACCAGCGCGTAGGTGGCGGAATCATCGTGCGCCGCCACCGAGGAGCGAACGACGTACCACGTGCCGCGCAGCGCATCCGAGGCCTCGTCGCCGGAAAAGTCGGCGGGATACACGCTGAGCCCGGCCAGGGTAAGCGTGGCGAGACTGTAGAGCCAGATGCCGCGACGCTTCGTGATGAACGCGAGCACCAGCACGGCGCACCCGACCACGGTGAGGATGATCGGGAAGTGGTTGATCAGTGTATGGAGATATGGCCAGTCCATGGGCATCCACCGGGTTGAGTGAACTGCGGGTGGGCACACAACGGCCCGTGCCATCCGCGCCGGGTCGAAGCCGCCGCTGCCGGGTCGGCTTCGTCGACGCCTGAATCATAGCCCATTTCGCGAATCCGCCCATCCCGCGGCACGGAACGGCGCGCCGGCGGTGCGGTCCCCGCCGGCCTCGCTGCGCGAACGCGGGAACGGTAGATTCTGCCACCCCGCCCTCCCGAGTCCACCATGCGCATGCCGTGCTGCCGTTCCCTCTCGCGTGCCCTCTGCGTCCTCGCCGTCGCCGCGGCGCCCCTCCGCGCCCAGATCACCGCCGCCGAGTACGCGGCGCGCCGCGATTCGCTCGCCGCGCGCGTGCATGACGGCGTGATCATCGCCTTCGGCGGGCGCACGCCCATCACCGATTTCGGCCCGTTCTATCAGGAGCCGGCATTCCACTATCTCACCGGCTACGACTACGCCGACGCCGAGCTGGTGATGGTGGTGCGGGACGGCCGGCCGGCGACCACGCTGTTCGCCGCGCGCACCGAGCCGCGCCGCTCGTTGTACTACGGCATCGAGCCCGACTCCGCGGACATCGCGCGCGACCTGGGCCTCGCCTGGCGCCCCGACCACGACTTCATCCCGTACGCCGACTCGCTCGCCGCCGGCACGGACACGCTGTACACGCTGCGCGACGTCGAGGACGCCGACTTCGCGAGCGCCGACTCGCTCACCCGCGGCACCGCGTTCTTCGCCGCCTATCACGCGCGCCATCCCGGGGTCGCGCTGCGAAACGCGCATCCGATTCTCGACCAGCTCCGCGCGCACAAGAGCGCCGCCGAGCTGGCGCTGCTCAGGAAGGCCGCCGAGATCAGCTCGGCGGGACACGTCGCGATGATGCGCGCCATCCAGCCCGGCATGCACGAGTACGACCTGCAGGCGATCGCCGAATACACCTTCCGCCGCGGTGGCTCGGAGCGGCCCGCGTACGGTTCCATCGTCGGCGCCGGCGAGCACGGCACGCAGCTCCACTACATGAAGGACCGCGCCGAGCTGACGCCGGGCGAGCTGGTCGTGATCGATGCGGCGGCGGAGTACCACGGCTATGCCGCCGACATCACGCGCACCCTCCCCGTGAGCGGCACCTTCACGCCCGATCAGCGCGCCATCTACCAGATCGTGCGCGATGCGCAGGCAGCCGCCGAGCGCAACGTGAAACCGGGGATGTCGCTGGCGGCGGCGCAGGATTCGTCGGTGGACGTGCGGGCGCGCGGCCTCGCCAGGCTCGGCCTGGTCGAATCGCCGACGGCGCTGTTCGACCCGCCCTGGCCCGCCGACTGCGCGCGCGTCCCGCGGTCGTGCTACCAGGTGCAGCTCTGGGCGATCCACGGCATCAGCCACGGACTGGGCCTGGCGGTACACGATCCGATGCAGGCCTACTACGGCGACCACACGCTCCGCGCCGGCGACGCGTTCACGATCGAGCCGGGGATCTACATCAACGCGCGCTCCCTCGATCTGCTGCCCGACACGCCGCGCAACCGCGAGTTCAAGGCCAAGGTGCTGGCCGCCGTGAAGCGCTACCAGAACACCGGCGTGCGCATCGAGGACGATTACGTCGTCACGCCGCGGGGCACGGAGCGGATCTCCACCGCGCCGCGGGAGATCTCCGAGATCGAGGCGATGATCAGGCGGCACATCGTGCCGTAGGCGTTCCGGGCGCTCCGGAACCGCGTCGCGCCGCTACAGCCCGAACCGTTTGAAGAATTCGACGATCAGCGGCGTGGCGTCGATGTCGTGCGTCGTGGTGCCGGTGATGTGGAAGCGCGACCGCCCCGGCGCTCCTGGCCACGCATGTCCGCCGCCGTTGATTTCGTAGAGCACGAGCGCCGTACCATTGGCGCACGCGTCGTAGCGGTGCCGCGTGACGGTGGTCCCGTCGTTCGCGACGTCCGGCATCGCCGTCGAGTCCCCGGCGCCGGTGCATCCGTCGGCCTGCCGCCAGAAGTCGAACGTGGCCGGCGTCGAAATCACGTGGCCGCCCGCGCCCATCAACCGGTTGTGGCGCACCTCGCCGCCCTTCCACGGGACGAACGTGTCGGCGGTGCCGTTGAACATCATCAGCGGCACCGGGCGCGACGGCTTGCAGTTCGGCTGCAGCGCCTGCGCCATGTTCCCCGCCACCGCCGCGAACGCCGCGAATGCGTCGCTCGCGTCACACGCGAGCGCGAGCGTCATGATGCCGCCGTTCGAGATGCCGGTCACGAACAGGCGCTTCGGGTCCACATGATCCTTCGCTTCGAGGTCGGCCGCCACCGCGCGCAGGAATCCCGCGTCGGCCCAATCCCTGGTCGTCGTCTCGCGCCCGTCGTTCCAGTTGCCGTCGGCGTTGGGGTAGACGGCAATGAATCCGTTGGCATCCGCCGCTTCCGAGAAGCGCGTGAGCCGGGCCATCGCCCGGCCGTTGCCGAGTCCGCCGTGGAGCACCAACACCGCGGCTCCGCGCGGGGTCGCGGGGATGTGCACGTAGTACGTGCCGTCGTGCCCATGGTAGGCGAGATGGCGGAGCGTGAGACCGGGCGGCGGGCCGGCGAGAATCAGCGCCGCGATCATCGAACGAAGCGCAGTTGCGAGAGCCATCCGTGTGCTCCGTGGTCCAGCGGTTCCCGCCTCAGCTCATCCGCACTCGCTGAACCCGCACACGTGGCACTTCACGCACCCCTCGGCGTACTCGAGCTGCGAGCCGCAGTCGGGGCACGTGCCCATGAACGCTTCCCCGCCGTCGAACGACTCGAGCTCGAACTGTGCTTCCGCGCCCGCCATGGGCGACGCCTTGCCGACGACGCGCACGACCTCGGTCTCTGCCGGGCCCGGATTGGCCCGGTCGGCGATCAGCTCCTGCTGCACGCCCTGCTTGTCGCGCATCCACTCCTCGAGGGCGAGGCCGATGGCATCGGGCACGCTCATCACCTTGTTCGGTCCCAGGCCCACCACGCGGTCCGACGAGATGCCGCGCAACTGGCGGTGCACCTCGGTGAGCGGAATTCCCGAGCGGAGCGCCAGCGAGATCATGCGCCCCATCGCTTCGGCGTCCGCCATCGCGCTGCCGCCGGCCTTGCCGAGGTTGATGAACACCTCGAACGGCTGCCCCTTCTCGTCCTCGTTGATGCTCACGAACATCACGCCCAGCGGCGTCTCCTTGCGGATCGTCGTGCCGCGCAGCTTCTCCGGGCGCGAGCGCTTGGCCCGCCGCTGGAGGTTCTCCGTTTCCACGTCGACGAGCTTCTTCCTCAGCGACTCGATCTCGGCCTCCAGCTCGGCGATCGTGCCGTGCAGGTCGGCCTGCTCCTCGCGCGACACCGCCTTGCCGTCGCGCTGCGCCGCCGCCTTCTCCGTGGCGCCGGTGGACAGCACCTGGTTGTCGCGCGAGCCGTCGCGGTACACCGTGACGCCCTTGCACTTCGTCGCGTACGCCAGCTCGTAGATCGCCCGCACGTCTTCCACCGTCGCCGTGTGCGCGAAGTTGGTGGTCTTCGAGATCGCCGAGTCGCAGTGCTCCTGGAACGCCGCCTGCATCCGGATGTGCATGTCGGGCGTGATCTGGTTGGCGGTCACGAACACGCGCTGCCACCGCTCCGGCACTTCGGGGAAGTCGATGTGCCCCTCCTTCGCGATGCGCGCCATCAGCGCGTCGCTGTACCACCCCTCGGCCTTGGCGATGCGCACGAAGTCGTCGTTCACGTCGGGCATCATCACGCCGGCCTGGTTGCGCATGAACGCCACGGCGAACAGCGGCTCCAGCCCCGACGAGCACCCCGCGATGATCGAGATCGTGCCGGTGGGGGCCACCGTCGTGACGTTGCAGTTGCGCAGCAGCTGCATCGGCCGGATGCGCTTGCCCGCCGCGTCGCGCGCGCACGTCTCGTCCGGTCCCCAGATCGACCGCGCCCACTCGGGGAACGGCCCGCGCTCCTCGGCCAGCCGCTGGCTCTCGCGCTTGCCCTCGACGTCGACGAACTCCATCACCTTGCGCCCCATCGCCACGCCTTCGGGGCTGTCGTACGCGATGCCCATGCGCACCAGCATGTCGGCAAAGCCCATGACGCCGAGCCCGATCCGCCGGATGCGCTTGGACAGCGCGTCGATCTCGGGCATCGGGTACTTGTTGACGTCGATGATGTTGTCCAGGAAGCGCGTGCTCAGATGGATGTCGGCGCGGAGCGCGTCCCAATCCATCTCGCCGTCCTTCACGTAGTACCCCAGGTTGATCGAGCCCAGGTTGCAGACGTCGTAGGCGAGCAGCGGCTGCTCGCCGCACGGATTCGTGGCCTCGTACGACCCGAGGTGCGGCACCGGGTTGTACCGGTTGGCCTCATCGATGAAGAAGCACCCCGGCTCTCCCGTGCGCCACGCGCCCAGGATCATCTTGTCCCAGACCATGTTCGCGTCGAGCTGGCCCACCACCTTCCCGTTGGACGGATCCACGAGATCGTAGCTCGTGCGGTGCTGCACCGCGTCCATGAACCGGGCCGTGACGCCCACGGAGATGTTGAAGTTCGTCACCTGCGTCAGGTCTTCCTTGCAGGTGATGAACTCGAGGATGTCGGGATGGTCCACCCGCAGGATGCCCATGTTGGCGCCGCGCCGCGTGCCGCCCTGCTTCACCGCGTCGGTGCTCGCGTCGTAGAGCTTCATGAACGACACCGGCCCCGACGCCACGCCCGTCGTGCTGCGCACCATCGAGCCCTTGGGCCGCAGCCGCGAGAACGAGAAGCCCGTTCCCCCGCCGGACTGGTGGATGAGCGCCATGCTCGCCAGCGTGTCGTAGATGCCGTCCTTGTGGTTGGACAGCGCATCCGCCACCGGCAGCACGAAGCACGCCGAGAGCTGCCCCAGCGGACGCCCCGCGTTCATGAGCGTCGGCGAATTCGGCTCGAAGCGCCGCTGCGTCATCAACGCGTAGAACGCCTCGGCCTGCGCCTGCACCTGCTCGTCCGTACTCCCGTACCGCCGATCCGCCTCGGCCACCACCGTGGCCACGCGCCAGAAAAGATCTTCCGGCTGCTCCACCGGATTTCCCTTTTCATCCTTGATGAGATAGCGCTTCGCCAGCACCGTCCGCGCATTCTGCGAAAGCGAGGCGAGGCCGGCAGGCGGATTCTTGGAAACGGGCATCTTGGAAGTACTCCCTGTGGCTATTGCTGAGGCCAAATCTAGGCGGCGGCAGGACCCCGGCGGGGAACCTCGAACGTCCCCGTGCTTCTGGGGTGGGGGCGCAACGTACCCGGGTTCGTGAAACCACGCCAGTCCCTAAGCAAGCCAATGAAACACAACGACTTGCAATATCAACATCACGAACGTGTACCGCGCCCGAGCGCCGAGTTGAAAAGAAATCGTGACAGAATGAGAACAAAAGCCGGACGTGGAGCACACCGTCTTCGCATGTCCTTTCGATCGCGTAATTCGCTTGACGGCCACCACTTGCACGACTCCCTGTCCAACCCCGCGACCAACGGTCCGGCGCCGAAGCCCGGCCCCGCATGTCACAAAAATGATGGAGGGTTTTGCTCGCATTCACGCGAAATTCCGATCACGGCAACTCCTCCAATCGGCACTTGAATGGCGCACGACGGCCCGTTCCAGCCGCCAGCCGTCAGAGCTCCGGAAACGCCCCGCGCCGGTGCTCCTCCTGCAGGGCGAGATAGCTCTCCACCGTCGCGCGGATCCGCGCCCGCTCCGCCTCCGTCGTCTGGCGCACCACGCGCCCCGGCACGCCGAGCACCAGCGAATTCGGTGGCACCTCGAATCCCTCGGGACACATCGCCCCCGCACCGATGATCGACCCCGAGCCCACGCTCACCCGGTTCAACAGCACCGCGCCCATCCCGATCAGGCAGTCGTCGGCGACCGTCGCGCCGTGCACGATCGCCCGGTGGCCGATGCCCACGCGCGCGCCGATGCGGCAGGGCACGCCGTGGTCGACGTGAATCACCGCGCCGTCCTGCAAGTTGCTGTCGGCGCCGATCTCGATCGGCGCGGTGTCGCCCCGGATCGCCGCGAAGGGCCACACCGAGACACGCGCGCCGAGCGTGGCGTCGCCGCACACGAACGCGCGTGGATGCACGAAGGCCGAGGGATCGACGCGGGGAGCGATAGGTGGCATCAGAACGAGAGTCCCAGGGAGAAGTAGGTCGACGCCGAGGGGGCGCGCAGCCGCGCACGCCCCTGCGCCGGAAACGCCACGCCGACCCGGAATCGGTACGGCGCGTCCCACTGCAGCACGGCCGCCGTCACGTTGAGCTCGGCGCCCGCCGACGCGATGGCGTACCGGTGCGTGAGCGACGAGTCGGCGCAGACGGCGCCTCCCGACACCACGGCCGGACACCACGCGCTCCCCATGTCGTAGAACACCGACAGCGAGCTGCGATCGAGGAAAAGGGGGAGCAGTCCCCAGCCGGCGTCCGTGAGCGCCAGCGGCATGCGGTATTCGGCAGACGCCGCGTAGGCGCGGATGCCGACGAGCGACGCGGGGCTGAACCCGCGCACCGGGAAGCTGCGCCGCCCCTCGCCCAGCAGCACGCCCGGCGCCAGCACCAGCGTCGAGCCGCTCGTTCCCCCGACCTCGAAGTAGTCGGTGGAGCGGTCGTCGCGGTACCCGCCCGACGCCGTGACGGCGAGCACGTGGTGCGCGAATCCCGGGAGGTCGAGCGACTTGTACCCGCTCGCCATGGCGACGGCGCTGAACGTGCGGCGCGCCGCGTAGCCGCTCAGGAACCGCTCGCGCAGCGTGAAGGCGCTGCTCAGCCCGTCCTCGGGCGACACCGCCGTCACCGGGTACTGCGCGTTGCTCCACGCGCCGCCCGCGATCAGCATCGGGTAGTAGTAGGTGCGGGCGAACGACGGGTCGAGCCGCGACAGGAGCGGCGCCGGATCGGTGGCGTAGTCGTGCGTCTCGAGCCCGGCCTGGAGCGAGAGCGATGCGGCGGTGCGGTAGCGCGGGCGCAGCCACGCCGCGCCGAAGGCCACGGTGCGCGTGCGGCGGCGCAGCTCGCCCACCGTTGCGCCCGTCGAGTCCACGACCCCACCGTAGTTCTCCCAGTCCTGCTGCCCGCTGGCGACGAGCACCGGCATGCCGAGCCCGGCATACGAATAGTCGAAATAGCCGGAGAGCCCGCTGTTGTCGGTGGGCACCGTGACCTGCGCGTCGTAGGCGTGGCGGCCGATGACGTCGCTGCCGCTCGTGAACGCGCCCAGGCGCACCCCGCCGGCGATCGACGGCTCCTCCACCGGCATCCAGTAGCGCGGCCACAGCGTGCGCCACGGCGAATACGGCGTGGCCGGCGTGGTCACGCTGTCCACGGGCGGCACCGGCTGCGGCCGCGCCACTGCCGACAACGATTCCGCCGGCGCGGGGGCCAGCCGCGACATCGGGCCGATGCCCACGTGGTACCCGTCGCCCAGCACGACCGACCCCGCCATCCACCGCCCGTCGGGCGAGACCTCCGGATAGAACATCCCCGTGGTCGCCGCGGTCAGCACCTCGACGCTGTCGGTGCGCCCCGGCCCCACGGGCGCCGAGTACACGTTGGTGACGCCGGTGCGGTCCGAGGTGAAGTAGAGGTGCTTGCCGTCCGGCGCCCAGCTCGGCGTCGCCTGGATCGCGTGCGCGGGGGAGATGCGCTGCAGGATGCGCCCCGTCGTGTCGAGCACGACGATCTCCGACGTCCCGCCGCGCTGCCACCGCACGGCCGCCACGAGCGACCCGTCGGGCGACCACCGCGGCTCGGCCCACTGCACGTCGATGGTCCCCTGCGTCAGCGGCTGGAGCCCGGTGCCGTCCGAAGCCAGCGTCACCAGCCGCGACGTGGCAGGCAGCGTCTGCACGGCCACGAGCCGTCCGTCGGCGCGCACGTCGGGCGTCGTGAGGCGCGCGTCGCGCGTCAGACGCACCGTGCTCCGCCCGCGCCGAGCGAACAGGTCCGAGCGGATGTGATACGGATCGGTGAACTCGAGCTGCGTGAACAGCCGCTCGCCGTCGGGCAGCACCAGGGTCGGCGACTCGCTGTTGCGCCGGTCGACGCGGTCGGCGGTGCCGTCGAGGGTGACACTGTAGGCGCCGAGGCTTTCCCGCCCCGTCGTGCCCGTGAAGGTGATCGCCGTGTCGTCGGCCCAGCGCGGATAGCTGGCGATGCCGCCCCCGACCGTCAGGTAGCGCCAGCCGGGCATCGGCAGCACGGGGTCGCCCGCCGTCCGGGTGACCGAATCGCTCCACTGTTGCCACGCCCGCGTGAACGAGATGCCGAACGCCTCCCTGGCCGGCCGGTTGAGCCACAACGGGATGAGCTGCGACGACTGGGACTCCACGAACGCCCGCAGATGATCCCCGCGCGTGCGCGCCAGGTAGTCCACGAACAGCGAGCCGAACACGTACGGCGATTCCCCGTACGGGAAGAACGCGTCGGCGCGGCTGATCCGGTCGATGGACGGAAAGCGGTGCTCGGCGCCGAAGGCGCGCGCGATCATCCGGTGGTCCGAGCCGAGCACGCGTCCGGCGCCGGTGAGCTTGGACTCGAAGTAGACGGCCAGCCCCTCGGTGAGCCACCCCGGCGAGTACGAGTCGGGAAAGAGGTACGGCGCCCGCCCGAAGATGTGCTGCCCGAGGCTCCAGATGCCGCGCGACCGGTCGAGGTGGAAGATGTGCGTGAGCTCGTGCGTCACCACCATCGCGTTGGGGTCGTCGGTGAACCGCAGCGCCGGATCGTTCACCGGCGGGTTGGCGTAGATGACGATGCGATTGGTGGGAAAGGGCGTCGCGTAGCCGTTGGTGACGTCGACGTTGTCGGCGATGACGAGATCGATCGGCACGCGCGGCGGCGTCAGCTCGCGCGACAATTGGGCGAACGCCGTCTCCGCGGCCGCCGCCGCGTGACGCGCCGCCGACTCCAGCGGCGGCGTGAAATGCACGAGGAAGTGCGCCGTGCGGATGGTGTGCCAGTCGGCGTTCGGCGCCAGCTGCGCCCGCGCCGCGGACGCCGTCAGGCACGCGGCGGCCAGGCCGGCCAGCCAGGCCTGCTTCATCGACGCGGCGCTCCCAGCCCGCGGAAATAGTCGCGGAGCCCGTCGGCGATGCCGCGCGCGTACGCCTCCTGGAACTGCGGCGTGCGCAGCGCAGCCTCCTGCTGCGGCACGATCACGAACGCCCCCTCGCACAGGATCGATGGCATCCACGTCTGGCGGACCACCGCCAGGCTGCGGAACACCACGCCCTGGTCGGGCAGCCCCATGGCATCCACCATTCCACGCTGCACGGCGCGCGCCAGCGGCTCCGACTGCGCACGATAGAAGTAGGTCGCGGTGCCCTCCGTCACGGTGAACGGATTGACGCCATCGGGCAGCCCGTTGAGGTGGATGGACACGAACGCCTCGGCGCCGCTCCGGCGCGCGATCACCGGGCGGTCCTCGAGACCGACCGCATCCGCGGTCGTGCGCGTCATGATCACCGACGCGCCCTCGGCTTCGAGCATCGTTCTGAGATGCTCCGCGACGAGCAGCACCGCGTCCCCCTCGTAGAAGCCGGTGGGGCCCGTGGCCCCCGCCGGGGGATGGCCGGCGTCGAGGGCAATCGTCCGACCGCGCAGCGGATGCGCCCGGTCCACCACCGGGGGCCGTCGCACGCGGAGCACGAACCGGCCGCGGTTCCAGAGCACGAGGTAGCCGAACGGCGCCGCTGACAGGTGCAGCGTGTAGCGCACACGGTCGTTGGCCACCTGCGCCCATTCCACGCGGCGGATCAGCGAATCGTCGGTGGGATAGCGGATGATGTCGGTGTTCCCGCGCGTGTCGTAGAGCGTGAGGTCGATGGCGCGATCGCGCTCCTCCACGAAATACGCGGGGCGGCTGCCCACCGGCAGCACGAAGTCCTCCCATCCGGGCGCCGAGCGGACGTTGCCGTTGCCGGCCACGCGCCGCGGCGCGGGCACGTCGTCTCCCACGGGGTGCGCCACGGAGTCCGGGACCCAGACGTGGAGCGCGCTGTCCACGCGCAGCCGCGTGTAGCCTCCAACGCTGAGATCGCGCCACACGATCGTGCCCGGCAGGAAGAACCAGTGGTACGTCTCCCCGGGGCGCGGCCGGCCGACGATCTCGGCGTCGGTGTCGGGAAGCTCCGCCGCCGTGGGATCGTCCAGCCGCACCCACTCGCCCGTCGTGTCGGGCGGGACGGGCGTGGCCGAGCGCGTCGTCGTGTCCGGCTCGCGCAGGAGCACCGGATGCGCGCCGCGCACGGTGTCGCCGTCGAGTGCCGCCACCAGCTCGTATCGCGGGTCGCTGGCCGGCGGATTCGCGACGAACGCCATGAACGCGCCGTTGGGGTACACGTGCGCCGGCTGCCCGTCGATGGTGAGCGTGGCGTGGCCATTGCCCAGCGACCCGATCACCCATGTCGAGTCGGACGACGTGATGCGCTGGTCGCTTGGCGGATACACGACGTGCACCGAGAGCGAGCCGGCGACCCACGGAATGGGCGGCAGCCCGACCGGGCGCTCGGGGACCGGGCGAACGGCAGGATGCGCCCGCACCGGATGGCGAGCGGTGGTGTCGGCGCGAGGGGCGGGGGCGGCGGCGGGGGGAGCGGGCCGCGTGCACGCCGCGAGCGCGGCAACGGCGGCGAGCGTGAAACGTGGAACGAAGCGCGGCATCGATGGAACCTACGAACCCCGGTGGAGAGAGGGAAGCGATGGAGAATCGCGCACTTGCAGTCACCCGGCGGGTTCATTGACCCCCTTTTCCACGAGTCCTATATTCGCGGTCCATGGCGCTGTTTCACCCGGAGTCGACATCGTGACGGCCTGCACGTTTTGCGGACGTGGGAACGAGGCGGGCGCGCGCTTCTGCATCGACTGCGGAAGACCCATTCAGACTACCGGCGCCCGCACGGCGCCGCAGGACGCGCCCGCTCCCGCAGGATCGACCCGCCCACGCCCCGCCTCCCCGTCTCCGGTGCAGAAGAAGCCGAGTCCCTCAAGCGTCCCCAAGACGCGCGCGTCCACCCCAGCTGGTCCGTCGCAGGCCGTCTGCACGCGCTGCGGCCGAACCGTCGACGCATCGCTGCCCTTCTGCGCGCACTGCGGAAACCGGGTCACGGCGTCGGTGGCCGACGGAAGCTGTCGCTCGTGCGGCGCGCCGTTCCAGGTCGGCGTCGACATCTACTGCGCCCGCTGCGGCGCCCGGGTGGGCGAGCGCGTCTCGGTCCTGGAACAGCCCGTGGCGGCGGGGGCGCAGCTGCTCGGAACGGCGCGGCGCGACGGCGGACCGAAGCTCTCGCTGCTCAACGATTCCGGCGACGTGGCCAAGATCTTCACGCTCGACCGCGGCGAGGCGGTGGTCGGACGCGGGGAGGCCGACATCCGGTTCGCCGACGACATCTACCTGTCCCCGCTCCACGCGCGGTTCGATCTGCGCGAGGGCGTGCTCTGGATCCGCGACCTGGGATCGCGCAACGCCAGCTGGGCGTTCATCGACGCCGCCGCGAAGCTCGTGGACGGCGATCGCCTGCTGGTGGGGTCGCAGGTGCTGCGCTTTCGCCGGCTCGGCTATCCGGGTCCGCACGCCCCCGAGGCCGACTCGACCCGCCGCATGGGCTCCCTCGTCCCCTCGGTGGACGTCGCGGTGATCGAGCAGCTGCGCGCCGACGGCAGCGTGCGCGACACCTTCCATCTCTCGCCCGGCCGCCACGTGCTCCTCGGCCGCGAAACGGGCGACTGGACCTTTCCGTACGATCAGACGATGAGCGGGCGTCACGCCGAGATCCGGTCCGAGGACTCCGACTTCTTCGTCCACGACGCCGGCAGCCGCAACGGGGTGGCGCTGGCGGTGCGCGGGGAGCAGCCGCTGAAGCGCGGACAGCGGCTGCTGCTAGGCGACGAGATCCTCCGCGTGGAGAACGTGTGACCCGCTCGCCGACCCGCCCGCGATACGACGACGACGTCCGGCTCGCATACGATCACGTGGTGAAGGCGCGGTTCGTCCTCCGGGGCGCGCGCACGCCGCGGACCGCATTCTGACCCGAGCTTCCATGCCCTCCTCCGGCGGCGCGCCCCGCGGTTCCGTGATCGTCCACGTGTTCGGCAAGACCGACGTCGGGCGCACGCGCGAGCACAACGAGGATGCCTTCGTCATCGCCGATCTCACGGCCGACGATGCATCGCTCAAGCCGTCGGTGCGCACGCACACGGCGGGGGAGCGGGGCACGTTGTTCATGGTGGCCGACGGCATGGGCGGCGCCGCGGCGGGCGAGATCGCCAGCGAGATGGCGACGTCCATCGTGCTGCGCGAGCTGCGCCGCGCCTGGCTCGCCCATCCCGACCCCACCGGGGAGAGTTTCGCCCAGGCGATCCGGCATGCCGCGGCCGTCGCGAACAGCGAGATCAACACGTTCGCGACCATGCACGCCGAATTCCGGGGGATGGGCACCACCGCCACCATCGCCGGCCTGCTGGGCGACACGCTGTACCTGGCCCAGGTCGGCGACAGCCGTGCCTACCTCGTGCGCGACGGCGTGGCCCGGCAGATCACCAAGGATCAGTCGTTGATGCAGAAGCTGGTGGAAGCCGGCGAGATCACCGAGGAAGAGGCGGAGCACAGCGAGCGCCGCAACATCATCCTCCAGGCCCTGGGCCCCGAAGCCACGGTCAAGGTGGATCTCACGCACCAGAAGCTGCGCCGCGGCGACACGCTCGTGCTCTGCAGCGACGGGCTCTCCGGCCAGGTGTCGCGGGACGAGATCGCCGGCGTGGTGCGCGAGGAACGCGATCTTGCGGCGGTGTGCCGGCGGCTCATCGACATGGCCAACAGCGCCGGCGGGCCCGACAACATCACGGTCATCGCCGCCCGCTTCGACGGCGCCGGCCTCGAATCGGCCGCGGCCGGCGACGAGGTGGGGCACCGCGTATTTCCGCTGCCGGACTCGGCCACCACGCCGACGCGGGGCAGCGAGCCCGTGGCGGAGGACGAGGACGGCCGGCGGATCACGACGCCGGTGCACGCCGTCCGCGTGGAGGCGCTCCCGCAGCCCGCCATCGCCGCGCCGGTGGTGAGCGAGGAGCGCCGCGCCCGCGGGCTCGCCATCCAGCGCATCCTGCTCGTCACGCTGGTCGTGGCGGCAGGCGCGGCCGCGGTCTGGTGGATCGCGCGCCTCATGCGCCGCAGCTGACGCGGCGGCGGACGGCACGCGCCGCGCTCAGTGGGCGCCGGGCGTGAGCGTGCCGAGGATTCGCGGCCCCGCCGCGCCGGTGGCGCGCGGCACGTTGCCCGGGCGCCGCTCCACGAACAGGTGTGCGAGCAGCGCGAACGCCACCGCCTCCTTCGCCTCGTCGTCGAAGCAGGCCGCGCTGAAGCGGCGCACCGCAAGCGGCGCCACCGCGTTTGCGATCATCGACACCAGCGTTTCGTTCTTCGCGCCGCCCCCCGAGAGCAGCACCTCCGCGACCGGTTCCGGCATGAAGCGGCGGTAGGCGTCGGCCACGCTGCGCGCGGTGAGCGCCGTCGCGGTGGCGACGATGTCTTCGCGCGACGCGCGCGGCTCGGCCTGGCGGCAGAGCGCGACGAGCCGGTCCACGTATGCGGCGCCGAACAGCTCGCGGCCGGTGGACTTGGGCGGCTCGGCCGCGAAGTACGCGTCGTCGAGCAGGGGGTCGACCACGCGCGCGATCGGCGTGCCGCCCCGTGCGTGTGCGCCGCCGGCGTCGAAGCGCTCCCCGCGATAGAGCGTGCGCACGACGCCGTCGATCACGGCCACTCCAGGGCCGGTGTCGAAGGCCCGGACGCCGGAGAGGTCGCCCCCGGGCGGCACGACGGTCACGTTGCCGATGCCGCCCAGATTCTGCAGCGCGCGCCACTGCGGCGACGCGAACAGCAGCGCGTCGGCGATCGGCACGAGTGGCGCGCCCTGCCCGCCCGCCGCGACGTCGCGCACGCGGAAATTGCTCACCACGTCGAGCCCCGTGCGCTCCGCGATCACCGCCGGCTCGCCGATCTGCCAGGTGGAATGCGGCGGCTCGTGCCAGAGCGTCTGCCCGTGCGTGGCGACGGCGCGCACCTCGCCGCGCGCCACGCCCGCTTCGGCGAGCACCGCAAGCGCCGCGTCGGCCAGCCACTGTCCGAGGTCGAACTGCAGCCGGCAGTAGTCGCGCGCCGTCCCCGCCGCCATCGCCGCCTGCAGAGCGTCGCGCTGCGACGCGTCGTACTCGCGCACCACGAACGCGAGCAGTTCCGCCTCGAACCCCGCGTTCCGCGGGTGAAAGCGCACGGCCACCGCCGAGATGCCGTCGAGCGACGTGCCCGACATCAGCCCGACGTACACGGGCGGGCGCGCCGCCGTGGCAGCAGTGGGGCTCGTCATCGCACGGGGGGTGGCTGGCGCCCGATCACGCGCCGGATGACCCCGCCCTCTCGCGCCAGCGCCGCCTCCGCTGCGCCGCGCTCGACGCCCAGGAAGTGCATGACGATCGCGAGCTTCACGCTGCCGCCGGCCTGTTCCAGCAGCGCGCCCGCTTCGCCGGGCGCCACGTCGCACACCTCGGCGACGATGCGGCGGCTGCGGTCGGCGAGCTTGGCGTTCGTCGCCTGCAGGTCCACCATCAGGTTGCCGTACGTCTTGCCCAGCCGGATCATCGCCCCGGTGGTGATCATGTTGAGCACGAGCTTCGTGGCCGTGCCCGCCTTCAGGCGCGTCGAGCCCGTGACCGCCTCGGGGCCGGTGACCGGCAGGATGACGATGCCGGCCACCGGCATCGCCGATTCGGGCGGGGGCGAGCAGGCGACGAACGCGGTGGAGGCGCCGGCGCCGGCGGCGTGCTCGAGCGCGCGCCGCACGTACGGCGTGGTGCCCGACGCCGCGATGCCGATCACGAAGTCTCCCGCGCGCACGCCCGCGGCGTCGAGATCGCGCACCGCATCCTCGACGCGGTCCTCGGCGGATTCCTGCGAGCGGGTCAGGGCCGGGAGGCCGCCGGCGATGATCCCCTGCACCAACTCCGGGTCGCTGCCGAAGGTGGGCGGGCACTCCGACGCGTCGAGTACGCCCAGCCGGCCGGACGTGCCGGCCCCGACGTAGAACAGGCGTCCGCCGCGGCGGAACGTGGCCTCGGCTTCGCCGATCGCCGCCGCGATGGCCTCGCGCTGCCCGTGCACCGCGGCCGGCACCAGGCGGTCTTCGGCGGCCATGAGGTCGACGATCTCGAGCGGCGTGGCGAGGTCGATGTCGGCCGTGCGCGGATTGCGCTGTTCGGTGATGCGCGGGTCGTTCGTGCGGGCGGCCACGGGGTCCGGTGCGGGAGCTCGAGGGATCGTCGGGGACGCGGCGGCGGCCCCGGCCACGGCGTAAGTCTACCGTCCGCGGCGGAGACGCGGCAAGCGGAACGACGAAATGCGGGCCGGACGATCGAGTCGCCCGGCCCGCATTTCGCAGCCGCGCCGTCCGATCAGTGGATCGTGACCGGCGAGCTGAGCTTGATCGTCATGTCGCTGCCCTGGGCGATGCAGCCTTCGAAGTTGGCCGTCGTCGCGGCAACCGCCGCGCCCGCGGCCGCGCCCGTCGCGGCACCCACCACGGCGCCCTTGGTGTCCTTGCCGATGAGCTTGCCGGCAATCGCGCCCACCACGGCACCGCCGACCACCTTCTGCACGTCCTTCGACGTGGGCTCATTGCGGATGCGGTCGATCTTCTCGGCGATCACCGTCGCGGTGATCGGATAGGTCTCGCCGCCGAACGTCACCGACACCGGGTTGAATCCCATGTCGATCGGGTCCTTGACGTTCTCGCTCCGCTTGAGCGCGGTGATCTTGAGCGTCACCACGGCGCCCGCCGGAATGCTCAGGCCGTTCGTCGCCGGGACCGCGTCGGCCAGCGTCGCGGTCATCGTGTCACCCACCTTGTTGGTGTTGGTGCACACCTTGGCGCTGGGGTGCAGCAGGAGCGTCGTGCCCGAGGCGACTTCGCCGGTGGGCCGCGCCGCGGGCTTCGTGGCGGCGGGCGCCTTCGGGCGCTCCGCGGCCGGCTTGGCGGCCGGCGCCGGCTTCGTGGCGGCGGGCGCCTTGGCCGCGGCTGCGGTGTCGCCCAGCCCCGGCTGGGTCGCCGCGCCGCCCGCCATCTGCAGGTCGCTGCTCATCGCGCTGTCGCTGGTGGCCGAGCCCTTGTTGCCGCCGCAGGCCGCGATCGCCGCCATGAGCGCCACCGCGCCCACGATACGGCTCGAATAGCTGTTCATGCTTCCTCCTGAATGTTGTGGCTCCGATCGGCGGCCGAAACGAACGCCGCACCTTGCTCGGAGTCTTGAGTTGCACCTGCATCCACCTCGTCTCGGCCCTCGGGAGATCCGCGGAGCCCCGCTGCGCGTCGCGGGTCCGTCGCCGGCGTCTGCGTCTGTTTCCCGCCGGCGGTATATTCTCCCCGTGTGCTCATCCAGACCTAGAGCCCTCCGGACGCTTGGATTATACCAGAAACGGATGCAATTGTCCCGCCGCGTGACCGACCGGCCCCGGCGGGCCACCGGGGGTCGCGCATGAGCGAACGTCGTACCCTCAGGCGGCTGCTCCCCTATTATCGCCCCTACCGGGGCAAGATGGTGTTGGGGTTGTCCCTGACCGTCCTGTCGTACGCGTTCTCGACCGCCGGGCCGTGGTTCCTCCGGCTGGCGGTGGACGACCTCATGCACCGCTCGCCGATCTCGACCATCTGGCTCCTGGTCGCGGCCATGCTCGGCGTGGCGCTCGTGGGCGGGTTCCTCCGCTTCATGATGCGGGAGACGCTCAACAAGGTCAGCCGGTGGATCGAGTACGATCTCCGGAACGACCTGTTCGCCCGCCTCGAGTCGCTGGACGCGGAGTATTTCGCGCGGGTGCGCACGGGCGACCTCATGGCGCGGCTCACGAACGATCTCTCGGCGGTGCGGATGGCCGCCGGGCCGGCAGTGATGTACCTGACGAACACGATCGCGGGCGGCACCTTCGCCCTGCTGTTCATGCTCCACATCGACGTGCGGCTCACCCTCATCGCGCTGCTGCCGATGCTGCTCCTGCCGATCTCGATGATCTGGCTGGGGCGCGCCATCCACCAGCGGTTCGAGGCCGTGCAGGAGCACTTCGGCCGCATGACGACGATGGCGCAGGAGAACATCTCCGGCGTGCGGGTGGTGCGCGCCTACCGCCAGGAGCAGCCGGAGGAGCAGCGCTTCGCCGCCCTCGGCCAGGGCTACCTGGTCAAGCAGATGCGGCTCGCCACCCTGTACGGCATGATGCACCCATCGTTCCAGATGCTGGCCGGACTGGGCAGCGTGGTGGTGCTCGGGCTGGGCGGCGCGCTGGCCATCCGCGGCGAGATCACCGTCGGCTCGTTCGTGGCCTTCGGCCTGTTTCTGGGGATGCTCACCTGGCCGCTCATCGCGCTGGGATTCGTGATCAACCTGTTCCAGCGCGGCGCCGCGTCGATGGGACGGCTGCTCGACATTCTGGACGCGCGGCCCGCCGTGGTCGCGCCGGCGTCGCCGCGCGAACTGCCGGCCAACGCCGTCGGCCGGACCATCGAATTCCGCCGCGTGGGGTTCCACTACCCGCCGGAACCCGGCGGGCAACCGCGCTGGGTGCTGCGCGACGTGAACTTCACGGTGCCGAGGGGCGCCACCGTGGGCGTGGTGGGCGCCACGGGCAGCGGCAAGAGCGCGCTGCTCGATCTCGTGCCGCGGACCTTCGATCCGCAGGAGGGGGAGATCCTGATCGACGGGGTTCCGCTCCGCGATCTCGACCTCGACGCGTGGCGCCGCGAGATCGGCTACGTGCCGCAGGAGAGCTTCCTGTTCAGCGAGAGCATCGGCGCGAACCTCGACTACGGCGCGCCCGACGACTCGGCGCGCGACTGGGCCGCGTCGGTCGCGCAGCTCACCACCACCATCGACGCCCTGCCCGATCGCTACGACACGATGCTCGGCGAGCGCGGCATCAACCTCTCGGGCGGGCAGAAGCAGCGGGCCGCGATCGCGCGGGCGCTGGCGCGCCGTCCGACCGTGGTGCTGCTCGACGACGCACTGAGCGCGGTGGACACGCACACCGAGGCGGAGATCCTGAACGCCCTGCGCACGGCGCTCGCCGGCCGCACGGCGCTCATCGCGTCGCACCGCGTCTCGGCCATTCGCGACGCGACCTTCGCGATCGTGCTCGACGAGGGGCGGGTCGTCGAGCAGGGGCGGCACGCCGAGCTCCTGGCCGCCGGCGGCCGCTACTGGTCGCTCCTCAACCGCCAGCAGCTCGAGGAATCGCTCGAGGAGTCCGTCGAGCCGGCGTAGGCGCGCGCCTACATCCGGTCGAGAATCCAGGCCGGCGTCAGCTTCTGCAGCATCCCGGTGAGCACGGTCAGGTAGCCGCTCACGAGCAGCGCGCCGACGATCACCAGCAGCACCCCCGACGCGCGCGTGAGCCAGGCGAGCCGCGCCCGATTGCGCTGCGCGAAGCCGATCAGCTCCTCGAGGGCGACGGCCGAGATCAGGAACGGCACCGCGAGCCCCGCCGAGTAGGCGCTGAGCAGCACCGCGCCGCGGCCGGCGTCCCCCGCCGTGGCGGCGAAGGTCAGGATCGACCCGAGGATCGGTCCGAGGCACGGCGACCAGCCGGCGCCGAACGCCATGCCGACCACCACCGTGCCGAAGTAGCCGAGCGGCTTGTCGCGCAGATGCGGGCGCGTGTCGCGGCCGAGGATCGAGAGGTTGAACGCGCCGGCCAGATACAGTCCGAACAGGATGATGATCACGCCGCCCACGCGCGCCACCCACGCCCGGTGCACCAGCAGCACGCGTCCGACGGCGCTCGCCGCCACGCCCATCGTCACGAACACGAGCGAGAACCCGATGACGAACAGGAACGCGTGCAGCAGCGCGAACCGCCGCGACGACTGCACGTCCTCCAGGGAGATGCCGGTGATGAACGTGAGGTAGCTCGGCACGAGCGGCAGGACGCAAGGCGAGATGAAGCTCACCAGCCCCGCCGCGAAGGCGACGAGGAGCCCGATTTCGCCCCCGGTGCTCACGGTCCGGCGCCCCGGCGCACCGGGCTACCCGGCCGCCGGCTGGCGGGCGTCGGCCACGGCGCGGATCTCCTCGCCCGTCATCCGCGCCACCTCGTCGGTGTCCTCGGCGCGGTGCTGCACGCCGCGCACGACCTGGTCCACGGTCACCAGCGGCGCGTCGGCTTCGGCCTTGACCGACACCTCCCACTTGCCGCGGTCCGGGCCCTTGAGCGTATGCCGATACGTGGCCGTGTACACCGTGTAGCGCTCCGGCGCCTCGCGCTCCGCGGCCGGCTCCGCCGGTGGTTCGGCGGCGGGCGGCTCGGGCGGCCGCGCCGCAATCACCGCCACGCCGCGCTCGACGCCGCTCACGCGCCGCGGCGAGAAGAAGTGCCCTTCGATGATCTCGTGGCCGGCCAGCTGCTCCGCCACGTCGACGATGAACCGCTCGTGCGCCTCGCTCCGGATCATCGCGCGCCCACGGTGGCCGGGGCCGGCTCGGCCCGCCGCGCGTCGAGCTCGCGCTCCACGTACAACCGCAGGATGTGCATGAAGTCCTGGGCATTGGTGACGACGCCGAACGCCTGGTGCGTGCCGCGGTCCTTGAGCTTGCTCACCACGAACTCCGACGAGTCCACGCAGATCGTGATCAGCTCGCGCATCGCGCCGTCGGGATCGGTGACGAACGCCGGGAGCATGTTGCCCGTGGCGATGCCGTGCAGCGCCGTCGCGATCATGATCGCCATCGTCGCCCGCACGGTGTGCCGGCGCATCGCGTCCTGGGCCTGCAGCATGTCGGTGATCACCTCGGGGAGCGGGCCGTCGTCGCGGATCGACGCCGCCAGCACGAAGGGCACGTCGTGCAGCACGCAGGCGCGCATGATCCCCTCCGTGATCAGCCCCTGCTCCACCGCCGCCTTGATCGAGCCCGCGGCGCGCACGCGGTTGATGGCGCGCATGTGCTTGCCGTGCCCGCCCTGCGTCGGGATGCCGCTGCCCGTCATGCCGAGGGTGGTGCCGAACATCGACGCCTCGATGTCGTGCGCCGCCACCGCGTTGCCGGCCAGCAGCGCCTTCACGAAGCCGTGCTCGATGAACCACACCAGGTCGGCGCGCGCCCGCGCGTGCACGAGCGCGGGGCCCGCCACCCAGATGGGATAGCCGCCGCGGTCGCGCTCGTCGAGCAGCAGCCGCGCCATCAGTGCGTAATCGATGGGCTTCTCGCGCGACACCTCGCTGGACATGAACTGGAATTCGTCCTCGCCGCCGGCGTCGAGCGCGCGCTCGTACACGTAGATGCCCTCGCTCCCGTCCTCGGTGCGCGCCACCGCCACCAACTCGCCGCGCTTTACCCGGCGCATCTCGCGGGCCCACAGCTCGCCGCGCGCGTCGAGTATGAGCGCGGCGTCCATGCGCGGCTCGCGCGGCGTGCGCCACGCGCCCGCGACGCGCGCGTACGTGGGCAGATTGGTGGTCGAGAAGAACCCTTCGGGCACCACGCCGTCGGCGGGAGCGGGCACGAACCGCGCGTCGGGCGCGTTCGCCAGCCCCGGCGCGTTCAGGTTCGGAGGAGGGATGATGATCACCCGTGAAAGATGACCGGGCGCCCCAGAGGGAACAAGCGGAGACCGGCCGGCTACAGCAGGGAAGCGGGGTCCCGATCGACGACGATCCGGAGCCCATAGCTGGCCGGCACGGGGAACCGGGACGCGAAATACCGGGCCACCCGCGTGAGGGGACCCGCCTGCTCGGCTTTGAGCAGCAGGTGCCAGCGCCAGCGCTTCTTGACCCGGTCCACCGGGCACGGCGCCGGCCCGATGACCGACAGCGCGCCCGGCTCCCGGCGCGCGATCAGGGCGTGCAGCCAGCCGCCCGCGGTCTGCGCCAGCTCCATCGTCGCGTTCTCGGAGAACCCGCTCACGATCACGTTGGCCAGCCGCGAGAAGGGCGGATACGGCGGGCTGTGCCGCCCCTCCAGCTCCTGCGCCGCGAATCCTTCGTAGTCGTGCGCCGCCGCGAACCGCACCGCATGGTGGTCCGGCACGCGCGTCTGCACGATCACGTCGCCGTGCTTCTCGCCGCGCCCGGCGCGCCCCGCCACCTGGCTCACCAGTTGGAAGCACCGCTCCGACGCCCGGAAGTCGGGCAGGTTGATGCCGACGTCCGCGTCGACCACGCCCACCAGCGTCACGTTCGGGAAGTCGAGCCCCTTGGCGATCATCTGCGTGCCGAGCAGGATCTGGACCGCGCCGGCGCGGAAGGCGGCGAGCACCTGCTCGTGGCTCCCCGGCGTCCGCATCGTGTCCGAGTCCATCCGCCGCGCGACGTGGTGCGGGAACGCCAGCTCGACCTCGCGCTCGAGCCGCTCGGTGCCGATCCCGCCGTAGTGCAGGTTCGTGGCGCGGCAAGACGGGCAGGCCGGAGGGCAGGAGCGCTCGGCGTCGCAGGTGTGGCAGAGCAAGAGCCGGCGCCCCTTGTGGTACGTCAGTGCCACGTCGCAGGCGTGGCACTTGACGACCTGCCCGCACTTGGGGCAGATGACGAACG
>DASVWS010000150.1:0-4733 GCA_036393095.1 Gemmatimonadaceae bacterium
TCGCCTGCGCCAACGTGGCCAACCTGCTGCTCACGCGCGGCATGCAGCGGCGCCGGGAGATCGCCATCCGATTGGCGCTCGGCGGCAGCCGGCGGCGGCTCGTCGGGCAACTGCTGCTCGAGAGCCTGGTCGTGGCGGCCCTTGCCGGCGCGGCGGCGCTGCTCGTCGCGGTATGGGGCGCCGCTGCGCTGCGCCATGCGCTGCTCCCAGGCAACACGTGGGGCACCCCCGCGGTCGGGGCGCGCGTGGCCGTGTTCACGGGCCTGGTCGCGGTGTTCGCAGCGCTCGCCGCCGGGATGATCCCCGCTGCGCAGACGGCGAATCCGGATCTCAACGCCACGCTCAAAGCCGGCGGGCTGGCCAATGCGTCGCCCCGGTCGCGGACGCGGTCTGCGCTCATGGTCGCGCAGGCGGCGCTGGCGGTGGTGCTGCTGGGCGGCGCCGGGTTGTTCGTGCGCAGCCTGCAGGCGGTGAAGAGCATCGACGTCGGCTACGACACCAATCGCATGATCGTGGCATCGGCGACGTACGACGTCGATGCCGGTCCCACGGGCGGCGCGTCGCGCGGGGCGCTGCTGCAGCAGACGGCCGATCGGCTGCGCCACGCACCGGGCGTCGAAGCGCTGGGCCTGGCCGAGAATCCGCCGATGCAGAGCATCAGCATCGAGAGGCTTCACCTTCCGGGCCGGGATTCCGTGCCGACGCTGGACGGCGCGCCCCCGCTCACGCTGTTCGTGAGCCCGGGCTTCTTCGAGGCGTCGGGCATCGAGCTGCTCGCCGGCCGCCGGTTCGCCGACGCCGACCGGAAGGGCGCCGAGCCGGTGATCATCGTGAGCGAGTCGATGGCGCGCACCTTCTGGCCGCACGCGAGTGCCGTGGGCCAATGCGTCATCGTGGGGAAGCCGGGCGATCCTTGCCGGCGGGTAGTGGGCGTGGTGTCCGACGAGCACGTGGTCAACATCGTGGAGCCGGCGATGATGAACCTGTTCATTCCGCTGGCGCAGTCGCCGAATGGCGGCGTGCCGGGACAGATCGTGATCGGCGCGGCGCCCGGCCAGGTGGCCGCGGTGGTGCGCGAAGCGCGGCGCGAGCTGGCGGCCGCATTCGGCGCCGGCGCCAACCCCAAGGTGCAGGCGATGCGCGACGTGCTCGATCCGCAGCTCCAGCCCTGGCGGCTGGGCGCGGCGCTCTTCTCGGGCGCCGGGCTGCTCGCGCTGCTGGTGGCGGCGATCGGCGTGTACAGCGCCATGTCGTACGGCGTCAGCCTGCGGCGCCGTGAGATCGGCATTCGGCTGGCGCTCGGCGCGCGAGGCGCCGGAATCGTGCGCCTCGTGCTGTCGCAGGGCGTGCGCGTGGTGACGGCCGGCGTGCTGCTCGGCGTGGCGGCGGCACTCGCGCTCGGCCGGCTCGTCGCGTCCCTGCTCTACGGCGTGTCCCCGCACGACCCGTTGGTGCTCGCCGCGACCGCCGCCGTGCTGATCGTCGTCGCGGTGGCGGCCTGCTTCGTTCCCGCTGCGCGCGCGGCGCGCGTGGACCCGATGGAGACCCTGCGCGCCGAGTAGCCGGGGCAACCCTCTCGGCGGTCCGTTGTCTCTCCTGTTGACTTCCGACAGCAGTCGTCTCATCTTCTGTCGGAATGCGACAGTAGCCTTCCCCTCGTCTTCCCCCATGCCCACCCAGCCCTCCGACGTCCTTCGCGGCACCCTCGACCTCCTCATCCTCAAGACGCTCACCCTCGAGCCCATGCACGGCTGGGGGATCAGCCAGCGCATCCAGCAGTTCTCGCGGGGCACACTCGACGTGAACCAGGGGTCGCTCTACCCCGCGCTCCAGCGCCTCGAGCTCAAGGGATGGATCGACGCCGAGTGGCGCACGTCCGAGAACAACCGCCGCGCGCGCTACTACAAGCTCACCGCCGCCGGCAAGCGCGCGCTCGGCGCCGAGACGGAGAGCTGGCGCCGCTACGTCTCGGCTGTCGAGTGGATTCTCAAAACGACCTGACCGCGGGAGACTCCATGCGCTGGTTCAAGCAGATCACGTTGCGCCTCCGGGCGCTCTTCCGGTCGGGCGCGGTCGACCGCGATCTCCAGGACGAGATCCGCTTCCACCTCGAGCACGAGACGGAGAAGAACGTCCGCGCCGGCATGTCGCCCGACGAGGCGCGCCGCGCGGCCCGCCGCGCGTTCGGCAACGTCGAGATGGCGCGCGAGTCGCACCGCGATTCGTTCGGCGTGCGCTGGGCGCGCGATCTCGCGGCCGACGCGCGCTTTGCGCTGCGCACGCTCCGCCACACGCCGGTCCTCGCCGCCACGGCGATCGTCACCATCGCGCTCGGAGTCGGCGCCAACACGGCGATCTTCTCGGCGGTGAACGGCGTGATCCTGCGGCCGCTGCCGTTCCCCCACTCCGAGCGGCTCGTGATGCTCTGGGAGTCGAACCCGGAGTACCACTGGTACCAGCAGGACGCGGCGCCGGCCAACGTGCTCGATTGGAAGGAGCAGGTGCCGGCGTTCCAGGATGTCGCGATGTACGACGACGGGACATCCTCGGTGACCTACGTGGGCAGGAACGGGCCCGTGCTGGTGCAGGCGCAGTCCGTGACCGGAAATCTCTTCTCGGTGCTCGGCGTGCGCGCCGCGATCGGCCGCACGCTCACCGACGTCGAGACGTGGAGCGCGCCGGGCGCCGACGATCGTGTGGTGACGGTGAGCGACCGCTTCTGGCGCAACCAGCTGGGCGCCGATTCCGGCGTGGTGGGGAAGACGATCGTCGTGAACGGACGCAATTTCACGGTGACCGGCGTGCTGCCGCCGGACTTCAACTTCATCTTGCCGGACATCGACCTGTGGGCGCCGGAAGCGTGGGATCCGGCGTTCCGCACGCAGGTGTTCTTCCGTCGCGCCCACTGGGCGCGCGCGATCGCGCGACTCAAACCGGGGTTCGACTACGCCGAGGCCGGGGCGCAGCTCCAGACGGTGATCCGCCGGTTGCAGACGCAGTATCCGGCCACGAACCGCGCGATGGGCGGCGGGATGACGCCGCTCCACGACTTCTTCGTTCGCGACACGCGGCGGCCGCTCACGATGCTGCTTGCGGCGGTGGCGGTGCTGCTGCTCATCGCCTGCGCCAACGTGGGGAACCTGCTGCTCGTCCGCGCCCTGGCGCGCGGCCGCGAAGTCGCGATGCGCCTCGCGCTCGGCGCCAGCCGCGGCCGCCTCGTGCGCCAGGCGCTCACGGAGAGCCTGGTGCTGTCGGTGCTCGGCGGCGCCGCGGGGCTGGCCGTCGGCTGGTTCGGGACGCGGGTGCTCGTGGCGATGCAGCCGGCGGGACTCCTGCCCGCCGACCAGGTACACATGGACTGGTCCGTCCTGGCGTACGTGGCGGGAATCACCATCGCGAGCGGTGTGCTGTTCGGCATCGCACCCGCCGTATGGAGCGGACACCGCGTGCCCGGCGACGCGCTCAAGGAGGGCAATCGCGGGAGCGGGACGAGTCCGCGCGTCCGCCGGTGGGGGAACGCGCTCGTCGTCGGCGAGGTGGCGCTCGCGCTGCTGCTCACGGTAGGGGCGGGGCTCCTGGTGCGGAGCTTCTGGAAGCTCACGCGTGTCTCGCCCGGGTTCGAGAGCCGCGGCGTGCTCGCCGTGCGCCTGAATCTCCCGCAGCTCAAGTACGACTCGGCGCAGAAGATCGCGAACTTCTACGGCGAGCTGCAGCAGCGGCTGCGCGCGCTTCCCGGCGTGACGTCCACCGGCCTCACGGAAGAAGTGCCGCTCACGAACTGGGGATGGACCAGCCAGTTCAAGGCGCAGACCTGGCCGTCCGCGAAGTACGGCAGCGAGGTCGCGCACCGCGCCGTGAGCGCCGGCTACTTCGCGACGATGCACGTGCCGGTCGTGCGCGGGCGCGATTTCGGGGCGCAGGACACCCCGAGCTCACCGCCGGCGGTGCTGATCAATCAGTCGCTCGCCGAGCAGTACTTCCGGGGCGAGGATCCGATCGGCCAGCGCGTGACGTTCGACAAGAACCCCGACTCGACCTCGACCTGGTACACGATCGTCGGCATCGTGGGCGACGAGCGGCAGACGTCGCTCGGCGACGAGACGAAGATCCAGTTCACGACCGACTTCGCGCAGAAGCCCGCCGGCGGGATGTACGTGGTGATCCACACGTCGGGAAACCCAAGCGCGCTCGGCGCCGCGGTACGCCGCGCGGTGCATGAGATGGATCCCAACCTGGCCATCGCGTCCATGCGCACGATGGACGAGGTGCGCGCCGCGTCGCTCGCCCGTCAGCGCTTCTTCATGACGATGTTGCTCGTGTTCGCCGGCGTGGGGATGGTGCTGGCGCTGGTGGGCGTGTACGGCGTGATGGCGCAGCTCGAGCGGGGCCGGCGCCGCGAAGTCGGCATCCGCATCGCGCTCGGCGCCACGGCCACCGAGGTGCGCTGGATGATTGTGCGCAACGGGCTGCGTCTGGTCGCGCTCGGCCTCGGCGCGGGCGTCGTCGTCGCCCTGTTCGCGACCCGGGCCATGCGCGCCCTGCTGTTCGGCGTGACGCCCGGCGATCCGCCGACGTTCGTGGCGGTGCCGATGCTCCTGCTCGCCGCGGCGACGCTCGCGGCGTGGATCCCGGCGGTGCGGGCGAGCCGGGCCGATCCCATGGCCTCGCTCCGAGAGGAGTAGAAGGGCAGGACCGCATCGTCGTAAACAGCGGCCGTGCAGCGTTTCGGCCTA
>DASVWS010000151.1:0-6138 GCA_036393095.1 Gemmatimonadaceae bacterium
CGAGCTGCAGCAGATCAAGACCAATCCGCACTCGCCGGGCAACTGGCGGGTGGACGGGCCGCTCAGCAACATGCCCGCCTTCCGGGCGGCGTGGGGGTGCAAGGACGGGGATCCGATGGTTCGGCCGGACAGTCTCCGCGCAGTGATATGGTAGACGAGGCGCGAAGATTCGCGGCTCACTGACGACTGCGAACTGCCGACTGTAGTTACTGGCTCGTCACCAGCTTCACTGCGACATCCCCGACGATCTGGAGACTCTTCGCCGAGACCTTGTCGGGCGTATCCTCGAGCGTGTGATGCCAGCCGTCCGGATGCATCGCATCCTTGGGGCCGTAGTTGTAGTCGATCACATCGATCACGTGGACGCCGCGGTCCAGGAAGGGGACGTGGTCGTCGATCAGCGCTTCGCCCTGCGCATTGAGGAAGTACTTCGAGTAGCCGAGTTGCTTGGCCGTCTGCCACACGCGCGACACGACCTCGGGCGCGGCCTGCGACGAGTTCTGCTCCTGGTAGATATCCAGGTTCTTGTCGCCGATCATGTCCCACAGCACGCCGTACAGCGGCTTGTTCGTTGTATCCATGTGCGCCGCGTAGTACGTCGAGCCGATGAGGACGTTCGGATTCTTCGCCGAGTCGGACCAGGTGGTGAAGTCGCCGTAGTCCTCGCCGTCGACGAACAGCAGATCGACCCCCACGGACGGCGGCGTCTTCTTCAGGGCCGCCGCCACCTGGAGCAGGAGCGCGACTCCCGAAGCGCCGTCGTTCGCCCCCGGAATGGGGAGCTTGCGGTTGCCGAGCACCGGATCGTTGTCCGCCGTTGGGCGCGTATCCCAGTGCGTCACGTACAACACGCGCTGCGCATTGGCCGGCGCGATGTGCGCGATGATGTTGCGCATCGGGATGGTGTCGCCCGTGGGGGTGACGTGTTCCCAGCGTTGCTCGGTGACCGAATCGCCGAGCTGTTTGAGCTGGGCCACGATCCAGTCGCCCGTCTTGCGCCACCCGTCGGTGCCGGGCACCCGGGGGCCGAAGGCGACCTGCGTCTTCACCATCGCGTAGGCGGCCTGGCCGTCGAACGCCGTCTGCGGACCGCGGAAGCGGTCGCAGGACGTCAGCGTGAATAGCGCCAGGCACGCCAGTAAAGTCATCCGCACGTGAGAATGGATTGGAGTCAACGTCGTCCTGCGCGTACCCGGGCAACTTAAGGCGGGTCCGCAACACCCCGCCACGCGCCGCGCGTATCCCTTTCGTTCAGTCGCGTCCGTGGTGCCGCACCAGTGACGCCCGGGTCTTTGCAGGATCTTTACGGCGACCGCCCGGTCCGCTATGCATTCTCAAGCTGTCACGAAGATGACAAGAAACGCCCCTCCATACCTCAAATCGCGGAGCAGGATCGTGATCCGAAGCCGCCCGTTCCCCGGCGCCCTCCTCGTGCCGGTCATCGCCGCCGCCCTCGCCCTCGCCGCCCCCACCGCGCACGCGCAGACGATCTCCGGCACCGTCCGCTCCGGCGGGCAGCCCGTGGTCGGCGCGATGGTGCGGCTGCTCGAGCTCGACCGGATCAACCGCACCGGCGCGCGCGGCGACTTCCGCTTCGACGACGTGCCGCCCGGCACGTACCGGGTGTTCGTGGGCCTCACCGGATATGCCGCGCAGACCGATACGGTGCGCCTCGGCGGCACGCCCGTCGCCCTCACCTTCGACCTCGTGCAGACGGCGGTTCCGCTGGAGCAGATCGTCGTCTCCGCATCGCCCACCGCCCGCCCGGCCGACGAGGAGTACCAGTCCGCCGAGTCGAAATCGCGGCAGGAGTTCGACGAGACGCCCGGCACCAGCTTCGCCGAGAAGATCTCCGATCTGCCAGGCGTGGCGGTGCGCGGGAACGGCTCGGCGCCGTCGCGCCCGATCCTCCGCGGCCTCGGCGACAACGAAGTGCTGGTGCTCGAGAACGGGCTGCGCATGGGCGACATCGCGACCTACGATCCGGCGCACGCCACGCCGATCGATGCAATGAGCATCGCGCAGATCGACGTCGTGCGCGGACCGGCTGCCATCCTGTACGGGCCCAACACGATCGGCGGCCTCGTGAACGTGGTCACGAACATCGTGCCCACCGCGTCCGACCACCCGGTGTCCGGCACCGTCGCCGTGGAGGGCAACACCGTCAGCAACGCCGCCTCCGGGTACATCGACAACGTCTTCACCAGCGGGCAGTCGGCGTTCAGCATCTCGGGCGGGGCGCTGCATGCCGGCGACGTCGGAATCCCGAAGGGCACGTACACCGACCCGGGCACGGGCGCACAGTTCCCGCTCAGCCGCATTCCGCAGTCCGACAACCGGAGCGGCGAAGCGGGCGCGGGCTACTCGTACCAGGGCGACTTCGGCATGGTGGGCTTCGGCGCGAACCACTACGAGATGAACTATGGGATTCCGGGCGTGCCGCCCAACCCTGACTGGCTCAACGTGCCGCCCACGACGTCGCGCATCTCGCAGCAGCGGAACACCGTCGAGCTGCGCAGCCTGTTCAACACCGACAGCGACTGGCTGCAGCGCGTGAAGTTCGACGCCGCGTACAACGACTACAACCACTCCGAATTTCCCACGGCGCAGGACTCCACCGGCGTCTCCGATCCGCAGGCGAACCACTTCCACAAGACCGAGCTCAACGCCATGCTGCAGCTCCAGCAGCACCCGGTGGGACGGTTGAGCGGAACGGTCGGGCTCTGGTCGGACGTGCAGGACCTGACGATCTCGGGCGACCAGCCGCTGGGGCCGAACTCGACCACGACCGATCTGGCCGCGTTCGCGTACGAGGAGTTCCACGCCGCTCCGAACACCCGGCTGCAGGCCGGCGCGCGCGTGGACTACGCCGGCATCCAGACGCATCCGTATCCGCAGTCCACCGATTCCGTGTTCCGCACCTCCGACGAATCGCGCCGGCAGACCGCGTTCACGGCATCGCTCGGCGCCGTGCAGCAGTTCACGTCCGGGCTGATCGGGTCGCTCAGCCTGGCGCGCTCCTTCCGCGCGCCCACGGTGCAGGAGCTGTTCGCCGACGGGCTCGATGCGCCGAGCGGTACGTACACCGTCGGCACGGCGAGCCTGCAGCCCGAGACCGGGCTCGGCGTGGATGCGTCGCTCAAGGGCGACTACGGCAAGGCGACGTTCGAGCTCTCGCCGTACGTGAACTACATCGACCACTACATCTACGGCTTCCTGCGCGGGGACACGATCCAGAACTTCCCCGTGCGCCAGTTCTCGGCCACGCGGGCGCGGCTGTTCGGCTACGAGGCCGTGGTGACGGTGGCGCCCACCGAGCACTGGGCGCTGCGCGCGAGCTCCGACTACGTGAATGCGGAAGACCTGCAGGCCCACGCACCGCTGCCGTTCATTCCGCCGCTGCGGGGGCTGGTGCGGGCCACGTATGAGAATTCCCGCTACTCGGGCACCATCGAGTGGCGCGGCGCGGCATCGCAGAACCGCCTCGGCGACGGCGACACGCCCACGGCCGGCTACGGGCTGCTCAATCTCGGCGCCGGCGTGCGGATCGTGCGCGGGAGCACGGTCTCGCAGATCAGCCTGCACCTCGACAACGCGTTCAACACGCTCTACCGCGACAACCTGTCGGTGATCAAGGACTTCGTGCCGCAGCCGGGGCGCGGGCTGCGGCTGGATTACGAGTTGCTGTATTAGCGCGGGGCGCACGAAACGGGTGAGCGGGGGTATGACACCGCCGACGGTCTGTGGTCCCGCCGGCGGTCTCTCGGCGTGCCGGCGACGCGGACCTTGATATTGCGGGGTCGCCGGGTGGAATATTCAACCCGTGCGACGCCCCACAACTCCGTGGGGCGCTTGGAGTTCCCCGCCGCCGAGGTGCGAGCGCCCGTTTCGTGAAGATTCTCACCAAGTACGTGCTGAAGGAGCACGTCGGCCCCTTCGTCTTCGCCTCCACGGCGCTGACGTCGCTCATGCTGCTCCAGTACATCGGCAAGCGGCTGGGCGACCTGGTGGGCAAGGGGCTGCCGTGGCGGGTGCTGGCCGAGTTCTTCGTGCTCTCCATGCCGTTCACGGTGGCGATGACGCTGCCCATGGCGGTGCTGGTGGCGGTGCTGTACGCGTACAGCCGCATGGCCGCCGAGAACGAGATCACCGCGATGCGTGCCAGCGGCATCAGCATGCGCACGCTCATGGTGCCGACGTTCATCGCCGGCGCCGGCGTGGCGCTGGTGATGCTGCTGTTCAACGACCAGGTGCTCTCGCGCGCCAACCACCAGCTCGCGGTGCTGCAGAACGACATCACGCGCACCAAGCCCAGCTTCGCGCTCAAGGAGCAGATCATCAACACGGTGGCGGACCAGAAGCTGTACCTGCGTGCGTCGCGCATCGACCGCGGCTCGCAGCACATGCAGGGCGTGGTGATCTACGACGTGAGCGACCCCGCCGAGCGGCGCACGATCTACGCCGACAGCGGCACGCTCGCGTTCGCCGAGAACCGCACCGACCTGCTGATGCACCTGTATGACGGCTGGATGGTCGAGGTCCCGACGCAGCACCCGGAGCAGTTGACGCGGCTGTTCTACGAGCGCGACCTGCTCCGCGTGCGCAACGTGACCAACACCTTCACGGCCACCGACGCCGACTCGGCCACCAAGAGCGACCGCGAGATGACGGTGTGCGAGATGCAGCGCCGGTTCGCCGACGCGGACTACCAGTGGCAGCAGGCGCGGTACGAGCGGGAGGTGGCGGAGGCGCAGATCGCGCGGCTCAAGGGGAAGAAGGACGTGCAGTGGCCGGCGAAGGCGGTGCACCGCGATCCGCTGGGGCTCGGACGGATCTACTGCTCGATCGTCGACCGGCTGTTCGGTGTGAAGACGGCGTCGGCGGCCACCCTGCCGCCCGGTGGGCCGCCGCAGGCGCGGGGAACGGCGCAAGCGCCGCCGCAGCATCCGCGGCCGCTGCAGACGCAGCAGCCGGTGCCGCCGCCCCGAGTGCCGCCGTCGCAGGGTGGCGTGCCCGTCCAGCAGCAGGAGAGCACGAACATCCAGCCGCCCATCCTGCGGTCGCTGCCCACCGGCGGGCTGCGCCCCGGCCAGCAGGGACCACCCCAGTTCGACGCCGGCCTGAACGAGTTGCAGCTCAAGGGGCAGACAGAGAGCGCGAGGGCGCGGGAGCAGGTGATGCGCTACATGCGCGTGCGCTACGACATCGAGATCCAGAAGAAGTTCTCGCTGGCCGCGGCGTGCCTCATCTTCGTGCTGCTGGGGCCGCCCATCGCCCTGCGCTTCCCGCGCGGCGGCGTGGGACTGGTGATCGGCGTGAGCTTCAGCGTGTTCGCGCTGTACTACGTGGGGCTGATCGGCGGCGAGTCGCTGGCCGACGGCGAGATCATCTCCCCGTTCTGGGCCATGTGGGGCGCGAACATCGTGCTGTTCATGGTCGGCGCCGTGATGACGGCGCGCATGAACCGGGTCTCGGGCGCCACCCGCGGCGGCGACTGGAGCGAGATTCGCGAGAACCTGCGCCACCTGATGCGCCGGCTCGCCGGCCGCGCACCGCGCGAGGCGGCCTGATGCGCATTCCCTTCATCAAGCCGCTCGACCGCTACGTGTTCGGCGAGTTCTGGAAGATTTTCCTGGTCACGGCGATCGGGTTCCCGATCATCACGATCGTCATCGACCTCACGGACCACCTGAACACGTATCTGGCGCGGAAGCTGACGCCGCAGGCCATCGCCATGAGCTATGTGTACTGGGTGCCGCAGTCGATGTTCATGGTGCTGCCGGCGGCGGTGCTCTTCGCGTCCGTCTTCTCGGTGTCCGCCTTCACCCGGCATTCGGAGATCACCGCTGCCAAGGCGTCGGGCACGAGCTTCTTCCGGTTCATCCTGCCGATCCTGTTCGGCGCCCTGCTGGCCACGGGCATCGACCTGGTGATCTCCGACGTGATGCCGGCCGCGAACCGGGCGCACAACGACCTGCTGAACGAGGACCAGTTCCGCGGGCAGAACCAGCGGTACAACTTCGCGTTCGCGGGCGACGCCAACGCGGGGCGCGTGTACAAGATCGGCACCCTCAACCGCGTGCGCGGCACGGTGCAGAACGTGCAGGTGGAGCGCCCGGGCAAGGGCCCCGACTATCC
>DASVWS010000152.1:0-4093 GCA_036393095.1 Gemmatimonadaceae bacterium
CGGACGTGCGCCGAGCTGTACGCCGCGTCGGAGAGCTGGCTGGCCAGCATCCACGCCGACGATCGGGAACGGGTGCGTGTCGCGGCGCGGACGAAACAGCTCGCCGGCGAGTACGACGAGACGTACCGCATCGTGCGCCCCGACGGCACCGTTCGCTGGGTCCGCGACCGCGCGTTTCCCGTGCGCGATGCCACCGGCCGCGTGGAGCGCATCGTCGGCGTGGCGAGCGACATCACGGAGCGGCGGCAGCTCGAAGAGCAGTTCCGCCACGCGCAGAAGATGGAAGCGGTGGGGCGCCTCGCCAGCGGGGTGGCCCATGACTTCAACAACATTCTCGCCGTGATTCAGCTCCAGGCGGGGATGCTGGTGGGCCAGGCCGATCCCGCGTCCATCGTCGCCGACTACGCCAGCGAGATCGAGATGGCCGCCGAGCGCGCGTCGAACCTCACGCGGCAGCTGTTGCTGTTCAGCCGCCAGCAGGCGATGCAGCCGCGCGCCGTGGATCTGAATGACGTCGTCACCCGCATCACGAAGCTCCTCCAGCGCGTGCTCGGCGAGCACATCGGGATGCAGATCGCGCTGTCGCCGTACCCGCTTTACCTCCACGCCGACGCCGGCATGCTCGACCAGGTGCTGCTCAACCTCGCGGTCAATTCACGCGACGCGATGCCGAAGGGCGGCACGTTGGCCATCGAGACATCGCTCGTGGAGATCGACCGCGCGGCCGCGCAGCGGTCCGCCGACGCGCGCGCCGGTTCGTTCGCGTGCCTGACCGTGCGCGATACGGGCACGGGGATCTCGAGCGTGGACCTGCCGCGGATCTTCGAGCCGTTCTTCACGCGGAAGGACGTGGGGCAGGGCACGGGTCTCGGGCTCGCCACCGTGTTCGGCATCGTGCAGCAGCACGAAGGGTGGATCGACGTGACGAGCCAGCCCCTCCGCGGCACCACCTTCCGCATCTACCTGCCCACGCACCTGGCCGCGGCGCGGCCGGCGACGACTGCCACGGCGGAGCCCTCCGTGCGCGGCGACGGCGAGGTCGTGCTGCTCGTGGAGGATGAGATCGCGGTGCGGGCCGCGGCCCGGGCGGCGCTCGTCCATCTCGGCTACGAAGTAATCGAAGCGTCCAATGGCGTGGCCGCTTTGGAGACGTGGGCCGCGCGGCGCGACGACATCGACCTCCTGCTCACCGACCTCGTGATGCCGGGCGGCATGAGCGGCGTGGAGCTGGCGCGCCTGATCCTGCGCGATCGCCCGGACCTGCCCGTAGTGTTCACGACGGGGTACAGCGCCGAGGTCGCCGAGCCGGGCGCCGCCATGGAGGAGGGCGTGAACCTGCTCTACAAACCCTTCGCCCCCGACCGCCTGGCCCGGATCGTCCGCGAGCGGCTGCACCCGCCCACGCGCTAGACGAGCGCGTCGGCGGGCGCGTCCACCACGCACACGCGGAAGTCCTTTCCCTCCCACGCGCCGGTCGCCGTCCACCGGAAGGTGAACACGAGTTCGCGCGCCGCCGCGTGCGCGAGCACGCGGGCCGGAATCGTGAACGCGTGCACGCCGATGCCGGTGGGTCGCGTGGCGTCGTCGCGCACGGAATGCCAGTCGTCCACGCTCCAATGCACCACGGCCTCGTTCTCGAGCACGATCAGCAACGACTTGCCCGACGGCAGCTCGTCGATCGGCGCCGCCTGAGTCCAGCACCACCACGCGGGGTCGGGGCGCCGCCCCTCGTAGCGCGCCCACGCCGCCGTCACGCGATCGAAGGGACGTCCCAGCTGCGCGCTCGCGGCGAGCTTCACGAATTCGGCGTGCGTCCACACCAGCGGCATGGCCGATCCGGTGGGACGGCCTGGGAAGAGTCCACGCTCCGCGATCGGCGCGCGGTCCCACACCTGCTCGGGCATCAGCCCGCCGGGCCCGGTCATCTTCACCATCGCGTCGAGATACGGCGACGGATCCTCGCCCGCGGCCAGGGCGTAGTGTCCGCGCTCGCCCGTGAGGAGCGGCCAGGCGCGGCCGTCGCCGGTGCCGTCGAAGGGCGCGCCGTCATCGTGCTCCCCGTAGCCGTCGCCATTGTAGCGGTGCCACGCCGGTCCGTTCGGCGTGTCCACGCGCAATAGCGCGTCGGCCACCTTCACGCTGTCGCGGATCACCGGATCGTCGGCGCGGCGGAGTCCCAGCCGCACGAGCTGCAGGAAGTCGGTGCCCACCTGGTCGTCGGCGGGCAGGTTGGGATCGCACGCCAGGTTCTTGATCGCCAGCACCTGGTACAACGCGTCGTGCGACGACACCACCTGCGCCGGCGCCACGCGGACGTAATACCGCGACACGCCCAGCCGCTCGGCGAGCTCCGTGCCGCCCACGGTGGTCCACGCCTCGGCGCACGCGTTCCAGAAGTCGGCCACGCGCAGCGCCAGTTCCCGGTCGGCCCCGTCGAGGAACTCGGCGCCGCACACGAGCGCGGCGATGCCCGCCGCGAGCGTGAACGGATTCACGCCGCTGTCCTCCTCCCACCGGTCCTGGTCGCTGGACGGGCCCGTGAGCGCGAGGAAGCGCACGGCGCGCCGCACCATCTGGTCCACGCGGATGCCGTCGAGCGCGTTCCGCTCCTGCAGCGCGCCGGCGAGGAGCAGCGGGAAGGCGGCCTCGTCGAGCTGCACGCCGTGCCAGTACGGTGTGCCGCCGAGCCACTGGTTCTGGAACCAGTGCCCGTCGTCGTTCTGGGTGGCGACGAGGTAGCGCATCACGTCGCGCGCCTCCTCCACGGCGCCGAGGGCGAGCAGCGCGCCCGCGCTCTCGACGAGATCGCGCGGCCACACGAGGTGGTATCCGCCCAGATCGTCCTTGCTGCTGCCCCACGGCACACTGAGGCTCGCCACCATCGCGCCCGCAAACGTCTTGTCGCGGTGCACGTGCAGCACCATCGCCGAAGTGCGGAGCGCATCGCGGCGGTCGTCGGTGCCGAGGTGAAAATCGCCGCCGCCGTCGGCGCTCGTGCGCCCGTGCCATTCGCGCCATCGGGCCGCCTCGGCGTTCCACACGGCGTCGAAGTCCTGCTGCAGCGCCGCCGCGGCGAGGGTGGCCGCCGACTCGCTGCCGGAGCTGAGCCCCAGCGCGAGCGTGCAGGAGCGGGCGAGCTCTCCCATGAGGGCGACGTTTCCCGGGCCCGCGTGCTCGTGCGTCCACGTCATGGCGCCGTTGCGGTCGAAGTCCTGCCACCCGTCGCTCGTGCCCACGTATCCCGCGCTCGCGCGCGCGATCGCATCGTTCCCGGCGGCGTCGCGGGCCACGAGCGCGAGACCGAAGGGCCCCTGCTCGGCGGCGAGCACGTGCACGCCGCGCAGGCGCACGGCGTCGGCCCGATTGTCGCGGCCCGTGCCGCCCAGGTGCGGCGCGAGCAGGACGTAGGGCCGCAGCGCGTCGTCGCCGGTGAGCTGGACCGAGAGCAGCAGCACGTCGCGGTCGGGATCGGGCACGATGCGCAGCGTCAGCTCGAACCGGTCGTGGCGGTGGATGACGTCCACCACCGGGACGCCGGCGTCGGGCAGGCGCAGCTCGTAGCGTTGCAGGCGCTTCACCTCGACCCAGAAGCCGCGCCCGTCGGCGACGATGAATCCGAGGTCGCGGATCTGCGGGATGTCGATGCGCGGGTAATAGACCTCGTTCACGATGCCGAAGCCGGTGGTGAACCAGAGCCGCGACGGTCCCAGCGAGCAGCCGACGATGTCCTTGGCGCTGCTCGTCCAGGTGGGAGCGATGCCGGGGGCGCCCGGCGCGTCGGGGGGCTGCTGGTTGTCGGACATGCGGACCACCTGCGTTCGAGTGTGGGAGGCCGCGCCGGGTGCCGCGCGGCGCTCCATCGCCTGAACTTACTACGCGAGCGCCGCGGGAGTACGCCGTGTCAAGGGAATGCTGATGTTCGGCGGCGGGGCGTGCGCGTACGATGCAGGAGCAACGCGGAGGCAACCGTGCCGAAGAGAATCCTGCCGCTGTCCAGGGTGTACACGCTGCTCGAGCCGGGTCCGGTGGTGCTGCTCACGACCACGGGCGCGCGGGGGCCCAACGTGATGCCGATGTCGTGGCACATGATGGT
>DASVWS010000153.1:0-14828 GCA_036393095.1 Gemmatimonadaceae bacterium
GAGCTCGCTCAGCGCATCAAGCGCAACGACGAGGAAGCGCTCGACAAGCTGGTCCGGTCCAACCTGCGCTTCGTCGTCAGCGTCGCGAAGAAGTACCAGAATCAGGGCGTGTCGCTCTCCGATCTGATCAACGAAGGCAACCTCGGCCTGATCCGCGCGGCGCACAAATTCGACGAAACCAAAGGCATCAAGTTCATCAGCTACGCCGTGTGGTGGATCCGCCAGGCGATCCTGCAGGCGCTCGCCGAGCAGTCGCGCATCGTGCGCGTGCCGTTGAATCGCGCCGGGACGCTCCACCGGATCGGCAAGCGCGCCAACGTGCTGCTCCAGGAGCTGGGGCGCGAGGCCACGCACGCCGAGATCGCCGACGGGATGGACATCAGCGAGGAAGAGGTCGCGAAGACGATGTCGATCTCGCAGACCCATCTGTCGCTGGACGCGCCGCTCACGCCGGGCGAGGACAACAAGCTCCTCGACTACCTGCCCGACAATCTCAACCCGACGCCCGACGAGCAGACGTTCGAGAAGGCGCTCACCGAGTCGATCGAGGAGGCGCTGTCCCACCTCAAGGAGCGGGAGTCGAAGATCCTCCGGCTCTACTTCGGACTCGGCGACCAGGCGGAGCCGATGACGCTGGAAGAGATCGGCGCGCTGCTGGGGATCACGCGCGAGCGCGTGCGCCAGATCAAGGAGAAGGCACTGAGCCGGCTGCGCCACGTCTCGCGCGCGCGGGCGCTGGAGTCGTATTTGGGGTGATGGGGAGGGAGTCGGACAGTTGGACAGTCGGACAGTCCGGCAGCCAGGGAGTCGGACAGTCAGCGGTAGTTGCCGAAGCGCAGCTCCACCCCGAAGTCCTGGCCCTTCAGCAGCGCGATGGCGGCCTGCAGATCGTCCTTCGACGGCGAGCTCACGCGCACCTGGTCGCCCTGAATGGCGGCCTGCACCTTCTTCAGCTTCGCGTCCTTGATCGCCGCGGCGATCTTCTTGGCGGTCTCGCCGTCCAGCGCCGTCTTGAGCTTGATCTCGCGCCGCACCGTGTCGCCGCCGGCGGGCTTGACGTCGCCGATCTCCAGGTTCTTGACCGACACCCCGCGTTTGATGAGCCGGGTCTGCACCACGTCGAACAGCGACTTCATCTGGAAGTCGTTGTCGGCCGCGAGCACCAGCAGCGCGTCCCCGCGCTTGAAATCGATGCTCGCCTTCGAGCCCTTGAAGTCGTAGCGCTGCGCGATCTCCTTCTGTGCCTGGTTGATCGCGTTGTCGACCTCCTGGAGATCGACACCGGTCGTGACATCGAACGAGGGATTCGCGGACATTGGTATGGGAGGAGGACAGGAGGACAGCAGGACAGTCGGACAGTTGGACAGTTGGACAGCCGGACAGCCGGACAGCCAGGGAGAGTCCTGGGTGAATTCGGATACGCATGCACGAAAGCGGTAACGCCCGCATGGCGCAAGGATGCGAGATTGCGCCATGCAGATGCGCGAAATCTCAAGGTCACCCCGAAGGCCGAAGAGCTGGCGGTGCTCGCGTATCGCGTCACGGGGGCGTTTCCGGGGCCCGAGCAGTACGGGCTGACGGCGCAGATCCGCCGCGCCGCCATCTCCGTCGGGTCGAGCATCGTGGAAGCGTGCGGCCGCGCGAATGACCGCGAGCTGGCCGGGTTCCTCCAATACGCGCTCGGCTCGGCGGCCGAGATGGAATTCCAACTCCGCGTGGCCACGCGAGCCGGCCTCGGCGACCCGCCGGCCATCGACGTCCTGATCGGTGCGACCGTGGAGCTGAAGCGCATGCTCTCCCGCCTCATCGTCGCCCTCCGCCACCCGCGCTGACTGCCCCAGCCCTTCTTCCCGTTGTCCTCCTGTCGGACTGTCCGACTGTCCTGCTGTCCGACTGTCCTGCTGTCCTGCTGTCCTCCTGTCCGACTGTCCGACTGTCTCCCCCTCCCCGCCCGCGCTACTTTTCGAGGGTGAAATTCTCGTTCATCACCCTCGGCTGCGACAAGAACACCGTCGATTCCGAACGGTACCTGGCCCAACTCGCCGATCGCGGAGCCGAGGTCGCCGACGACGCCGCGCAGGCCGACGTGATCGTCATCAATACGTGCGGATTCATCGACGCCGCCAAGAAGGAGTCGATCGACGCCATCGTCGAGGCCGGCCGGCTCAAGGCGGACGGGAGCGCGCGCGCCGTGGTCGCGGTGGGGTGCATGGTGCAGCGCCACAAGCACGAGCTCCAGGCCGAGCTGCCGGAGGTGGACCTCTACCTCGGCGCCGCCGAAATGGACCGGCTGATTCCGGAGCTCGAAGCGCGCGGGTTGATCGACGACGCGCCGCGGCCGCATCCCGGCGTGCGGCTGTTCACGGGACAGCTCCCGCACGTGCGCTACCTGAAGATCAGCGAGGGGTGCGACCACGGGTGCGCGTTCTGTGCCATTCCGCTCATGCGGGGCCGGCACCGCTCCTTCGCACTCGACGACGTGGTGCGCGAGGCCCAGCTGCTCGAAGCGCAGGGCGCGCGCGAGGTCAACCTCGTGGCACAGGATCTGGCGCATTACGGGCGCGACCGCCGCGACGGCGTCGGCCTGGAACGGCTGCTGCAGGCGCTCGTCGCCGACACCGGCCTCCCCTGGATCCGGATGCTGTACGTCTACTCGGCGGGGCTCACGCCCGGCGTGCTCGATCTCATGGCCCGCGAGCCGCGGCTGCTGCCCTACGTCGACATGCCCATCCAGCACGGGTCCGACGCCGTGCTCGCGCGCATGCGCCGCCCCGAGCGGAACGCGACGATCCGCGGCCGCGTGGCGCGCATCCGCGAAACGGTGCCCGACGTGGCCATCCGCACCACGTGCATCGTGGGATTTCCCGGTGAGACCGACGACGACTTCGACGCGCTCCTGGCGCTGCTCGAGGACGTGCAATTCGATCGCGTGGGCGCGTTCGCCTACTCGGCGCAGGAGGGCACGCGTGCCGCCACCATGGACGACGACGTGCCCGAGTCGCTCAAGCAGGAGCGGTTGGAGCGCCTCACGGAGCTGCAGCGGCTGATCACGGCGGACCGCTACGAATCCCGCGTCGGCCGCACGGTGCGCGCGATGGTGGACCGCGTGCACGACGACGGCACGGTGCAGGCGCGTACCGTGTGGCAGGCCGACGACATCGACGGCGTGACGTGGCTCGACGCCGAGGCGGCGCCGCCAGGCTCGTTGCTCGACGTGCAGATTCGGGACGTGGACGACTACGACTTCCGCGCGGCGGTCACGGGTGTGGTGTCGGCGCCGCCGCCGGCGCGCCGCCGGCCGCTGCCGATGGCCGCCGTCGCGTCGATGGGGAGCTTCGGACGATGACGCCGAACCGCAGGTCTTCGGAGATCATGCGCCGCTCGCGCGAGGTGTTCCCGGGCGGGGTGAACTCGCCGGTGCGCGCGTTCGGGGGCGTGGGCGGCACGCCGGTGGTGGCCGCACGCGGCGCGGGCAGCCGGCTGTTCGACGTGGACGGCAACGAGTACATCGACTTCGTGCTGTCGTGGGGGCCGCTCGTGCTCGGCCATGCGCCGCCGGCAGTCCTCGACGCGCTCGAGCATGCGATGGCGGCCGGAACGAGCTTCGGCATGCCCACGGAACTGGAGCTGCGCCTCGGCGAGCTGATCCGTGACCGCCTGCCGCACCTCGAGCGGCTGCGCTTCGTGTCCAGCGGCACCGAAGCCACGATGAGCGCCGTGCGCGTGGCGCGCGCGCACACGAAGCGCGACGGCATCCTCAAGTTCGACGGGTGCTACCATGGGCACGCCGACTCCTTCCTCGTGCGCGCGGGGTCGGGCGTCGCCACGCTCGGCCTGCCGAACTCACCCGGCGTTCCGGCGGCGCTGGCCGAGCTGACGCTCGTCGCGCCGTACAACGACGTTGCGGCGGTGGAGCAGCTGATGGCGGAGCAGGGATCGCGAATCGCCGCCATCATCGTCGAGCCGGTGGTGGGCAACGCGGGGTTCATCGCGCCGGATCCGGGATTCCTCCCCGCGTTGCGGCGCGTGGCCGACGCGCACGGTGCGCTGCTCATCTTCGACGAGGTGATGACCGGGTTCCGCATCGCGCCGGGGGGCGCACCGGAGCGCTTCGGCGTGCAGCCGGATCTCACCACGCTCGGCAAGGTGATCGGCGGCGGGCTGCCGGTGGCCGCGTATGGCGGGCGCGCCGATCTCATGGACGAGGTGGCGCCGGCAGGGCCGGTCTACCAGGCGGGTACCCTCTCCGGCAATCCGCTGGCGATGGCCGCGGGCTTCGCGACGATCTCGATGCTCACGCCCGACCTGCACGCCAGGATCGAGCGGCGCACGTCGCGGCTGGTGCAGGGCATGCGCGAGATCGCGGCCCGACGCGGCGTGCCGTTCACGGCCGACCATGCCGGCTCGATGTGGGGCTTCTTCTTCCGCGCCGAGCCCGTGCGCAGCTTCGCCGATGCGCGCACGTCCGATACGGATTTGTTCAAGCGGTTCTTCCACGAGGTGCTGGCGCGCGGCGTGTACCTGGCGCCGTCGCCGTTCGAGGCGGCGTTCATGTCCGCCGCGCACACCGATGAGGACATCGCCGCGGCGCTGGAGCGGATGGACGCCGCGCTGGAGGCGGCGCGTGGATAAGCGGGCGGGCGCGCTCGCGCTCGGCGCACTCGTTGCCTGCTCAACAGTCATCCACGGCCGCTTCCCGAATTCCACCAGTGCCGCGTCGCGCGATCCGGCGCCGAGCGAGCTGGGCGGCGGCATGCCCCGCGTTCCCGACCCCGCGCCGGCCAGCGAGCATACGATTCGCGTCGCGCTGCTCACCAATGCCTCCTCGGCGCGCATCTCGAGCACCGGCACCTGGCGTCTGTATCAGGCGGACGGTGAGGCGTTCGTGGCGCGCGCAGCGGCGGGGGAGACGTGGCGCGCCGAACACAACGGCACGGACGTGCGCGCCGTGCGCCGCGACGGGATGCCCACCGTATGGGAGCCGCGCGAGATGGTGGCGCGCGCCGACGACCCGTCCGCATTGATGGTCGTCGACGGCAAGCGGTACGTCGGCGAGCTGCGCCTGGTGGGCACTGACTACGGGCTGGAAGTCATCGAGCGCGTGCCGGTGGAAACGTATCTGCGCGGGGTGGTGCCGCTCGAGATCGGCGACCGGAATCCCGGCGACTCGGCGGCCATCCAGGCGCAGGCGGTGAGCGCGCGGAGCTACGCGTACACGCACCTCGCGGACGCCGTCGACCAGCCGTACGACGTGACCGCCGGTGTGAGCGACCAGGCGTACGGCGGCGTGGACGCCGAGACCGCGGTGGGGAATGCGGCGGTGGCGGCGACGGCCGGGATCGTCGTGGTATTCGGCGGCCGCGTGGTGAACGCGCCGTATCACTCCACCTGCGGCGGGCAGACGGCCGGCGCCGAGGAAGTGTGGCACAGCCCCGCCGTGCCGTACCTGCGGTCGGTGAGTGACCGAATTCCGGGCACCGACCGTTACTACTGTGACATCTCGCCTCACTTCCGGTGGACGCGGACGCTGTCGGCGTCGGAGCTGAACGAATCGGTGGCGCGCTACCTGGCCCGGTACGCGTCGGTGCCCGGCGGCGATCCCGGCCTCGTGCGCGACATCTCGGTGACCGGACACACCGCGTCGGGGCGCGTGGCGACGCTGAACGTTCGGACGACGCTCGGCTCGTACACGCTGCGGGGCGACGACATGCGGTACGTGCTGCGGAAGTACGGCGGCGAGATTCTCTCGAGTACGCTGTTCTCGGTGAAGGCCGAGCGGAACGGGCAGGGCGCGCTCACCCGCGTCGTGCTGGATGGGCGCGGGTACGGGCACGGGGTGGGGATGTGCCAGTGGGGCGCCATCGGCCGGGCGCGGGCCGGGCAGGATGTTCGCACCATCCTGCACGCGTACTATCCGGGCGCGACTCTGGGCATCGTGGAATAGGGGTGGCGACGATGGAAGCGACGCGGGACCCGAACGAACCGGTTCGCATCGGGCTGATCGGCGCCGGCGCGATCGTGCAGCTGGCCCACCTGCCGGTGCTCGGAAAGATGCGCGGGGCGCGCCTCGTGGCCATCTGCGACAACGATCGCGCCAAGGCGCAGGAAATCGCCGAGCGGTTCGCCATCCCCGACGTGGTCACCGACATCGAGGACCTGCTCGAACTCGAAGTGCTCGACGCGGTGATCGTCGCCACGCCGAACCACCTGCACGAGCCGCACGTGCTGAGCGCGCTGGCGGCCGGCAAGCACGTGCTGTGCGAACGGCCGCTGGCGCTCTCGTCGCGCGGCATCGGGCGCCTGCTCGACGCCGCGGGCCGCGCCGACCGGTGCATGGTGGTGGCGAACAATCACCGCTTCCGCTCGGACGTCCAGGCGCTCGACCGGATTCTGCGGTCGGGAGAACTGGGGCACGTGACGGGGATCCGGGCCGGCGCGTACCACTTCGCGCGGCCCGATGCCGGCTGGCGCCTGCGGCGCGCCGAGTCGGGAGGCGGCGCGTTCTTCGATTACGGCACGCCGCTGCTCGACCTGGCCTGCTGGCTGGCCGACTTCCCGGAGCCGCAGCGCATCTCGGCGTACGTCACGCGCCCGGGCGTGGCGGGCGCGGTCGAATCGGCGATGCTCGTGCAGCTCTCGTGCGAGAGCGGGATGGTGATGTCGTTCGACGTGTCGGGAGCGTACGTGGGGCCGGAAGAACGCTGGTGGTTCGAGATCCTGGCAGCGCACGGGAGCGCGCGCCTGGCGCCGCTGCGCGTCGCGAAGGAAGTCAACGGGCGGCCGGCGGACGTGTCGCCCACCGGCGCCGCCAGCCGCGACAGCGCGTTCATCCAGTCGTACCGCGCGGAACTCGCACATTTCATCGCCATCGTGCGGGGCGAGACGCCGTACGAACTGCCCACCGACCAGGTCAGGCTGCACCGCATCGTCGAGGCCATCTATCGCTCCGCGGACGAGGGGCGCGAGATTCTCCTGTGACCTCGCGCCTCTTCCGCCCGGCCCGTGCCGAGCTGTTCGCCACGCTGCTCTCGGCATTCTTCTTCTTTTTCGCCTTTCCGCCCTTCCGGCTGGTCGGGCCCGTGTTCGTCTGCCTCGTGCCGTTCGCGGTTGCCGTGGCGCGGGCCGCCGAGCGTGGCGACGACTCCTGGGCGGGCGCGCGGCTGGGGATGTGGTTCGGGATCTTCGCCTACGGCGCCAGCATCTACTGGATCGCGACGGCGCTGCTCATCTTCACCAAGCTCGCGATCCTCGGCTACCTGGGCGCGCTGTTCGTGATCACGGTGCTGGCGGCGGCCACGGGCGCGGCGCTGTTCGCGGCGCGGCGCAGCACCGGATGGCCGATGGCCCTGCTCCTGCCCGTCGTCTGGGTGGCGTCGGAAGTGGCGATGAACCACCTGTCCGACCTCGCCTTCCCGTGGCTGCCGCTGGGACTCGGCGTCACGCACACGCCCGTGCTGGCGCAGATCGCGGACATCAGCGGCGTGCACGGGCTGAGCTTCTGGATCGCGCTCACGAACGGGCTGGTGGCCGACATGTGGCTGGCCCGCGGCGACCGGCGGGCGAACCTGTACCGCGGCGCCGCGATCGTGGCCACGGCGTGCGCGGTGGCGGGGTACGGCGAGTGGCGCATGCGCACGGTGCCGCTGCGGCCGCTCGCTCACGTTTCCGTGGTGCAGCCGAACATCGCCGAGAATCAGAAGTGGGATTCGACGAGCATCGCGCGGATCATCAACGTCCTGGCGGCCGGCACGCACGAGGCGGAGCGGCAGGACCATCCGCAGCTCGTCATCTGGCCGGAGACGGCGCTCAACGACTATCTCCCCGCGCATCCGGAGTGGTCGGACTCGCTCCGCGCGCTGACCATGGGGTCGGGGGTGCCGCTGCTCACCGGGATGATCGACGTCGTGTGGCATTCGCGCACCCTGTACGACGAGTACAACGCGGCGATGCTCGTGGGCGCCGACGGCCGGCAGTCGCAGCCCATCTATCACAAGCGGCATCTCGTGCCGTTCGTGGAGCGCGTGCCCTTCCTGCGCCCGAGCTGGATGGGATGGGCAGGGCCGTACCTCGCGGGGTCGTTCGGCATCGGCGACGGTCCCGTGGTCTACCAGGTGCCGTTCGGGCGGTTCGGCGTGCTCATCTGCTACGAGTCGATCTTTCCCGGCGAATCGCGCCAGTATCGCACCGACGGCGCCGACTTCCTGATCAACATCACCAACGACGCCTGGTTCGGCCGCACCAACGCGCCGTACCAGCACTATTCGCACCTCGTGCTGCGCGCCATCGAGAATCGCCTGGCCATCGTCCGCTCGGCGAACACGGGAATCTCGGGATGGATCGACCCGCTGGGCCGCATTCGCGCGGCGACGCCGATCTACGAGCCGGCGGCGGAAACCTACGCCCTCGAGACGAGCGACGCGCGCACGCCGTACGATGCGCTGGGCGATTTCGTCGGACTGCTGTCGTTCGCCGCGACGCTCGCGCTGGTGGGGAGCGTCTGGTGGACGTACCGCACGGAGCGGAGGCGCCTCGCATGAGCGCCTCGGTCGGCATCGACGTCGGAGGCACGTTCACCGACCTGGTGTGCATCGACGCGCACGGCGCAGTGGAAACGCGAAAGGTGCTGAGCACGCCGGCGGACCAGAGCGAAGGCGTCGAGTCGTCGCTGCGCGCCCTGGGACGGCAGGACGTGTCGCGGGTGGTGCACGGGACGACCGTGGCCACGAACATGCTGCTCGAGCGCGCCGGCGCGCGTGTGGTGCTGTGCGCCACCGCGGGATTCACCGACCTGCTCGAGCTGCGGCGGCAGGTGCGCGCCTCGCTCTACGATCTCACCCGCCACCACCCCGAGCCGCTGGTGCCGGCCACGCACGTGGTGCCGGTGGACGAGCGCATCGCGCCCGAGGGGGTGCTCCGTCCGCTGCTCGCGCCCGCGATTACGGAAGCGGTGGACCGCGTGCAGGCGCTGCAGCCCGACATCGTCGCGATCGCGCTGCTCCACGCGTATCGGCATCCGGCGCACGAGCAGGCGCTGGCCGCCGCGCTGCGCGCCCGCATGCCGGACGTGGACGTGGTCTGCTCGTCCGACGTGTTCCCGGAAATCCGTGAATACGAGCGCACGGCCACGACGGTGGCCGAGGCGTATCTGCGGCCGGGCGTGGCGCGCTACGTGCGGCGGCTGGCCGAGCGGCTGCGCGCGATGTCGCTGCCGGCGCTGGGCGTGATGACGTCGAGCGGCGGGATGCGCACGGCGGCGGACGCCTCGTCGAGCGCGGCGCAGCTCGCGCTGTCGGGGCCGGCCGGCGGCGTGGTGGGAGCGGCGGCAGTGCTGCGCGCGGCGGGCCTCGATCGGGCGCTCACGGTCGACATCGGCGGCACGAGCGCCGACGTCGGACTCATCCTCGACGGCGAGCCGCTGGTGGAGCCCGGGGGGGAAGTGGCGGGCGTGCCGATCGCGCTGCCGCGCGTGCTCGTCGAGACGGTCTCGGCGGGCGGCGGCAGCATCGCCTGGATCGACGACGGCGGCGCCCTGCGCGTGGGTCCGCGCAGCGCCGGTTCGGTGCCGGGCCCGATCGCCTTCGGCCGCGGGGGCACGCAGCCCACGGTGACCGACGCACACGTGATGCTCGGGAACATCCGCGCCGAGCGGATGAGCGGCGGCGTGCATCTCGACGTGGCGGGCGCCCGCGCCGGCGTCAACACCCTGGCGCACCGGCTCGGCCGCAGCGCCGAGGACACGGCGCGGGCCATCGTCGCCACGGCCGATGCGACGATGGCGCGCGCGCTGCGCCGGGTGAGTGTGGAGCGCGGCGTCGATCCGCGGCAGTGCGCGCTGGTGGCGTTCGGCGGCGGCGGGCCGCTGCACGCGTGCGGATTGGCGGAGATCGTCGGGATCCCGCGCGTGCTGGTGCCGCCGCATGCCGGCGTGCTGAGCGCGCTCGGGCTGGCGATGACGGCCGAGCGGCGTGAGGGGATGGTGAGCGTGATGCACCGCGCGGGCGACACCACGGCGGATGCGCTGGCGCGTGCGATGCGCGACGCCGAGGCGCGCTGCGAGGGCGAGGCGGGATGGACGCGCAGCTGGTATCTGCGGGCGCGGTTCGTGGGGCAGGGGCACGAGCTGGACGTGAGTGCGGCCCCGGGCGACGCACCGGATGCGATCCGCGCCCGGTTCGCGGAGCTGCACCGGGCGCGCGTGGGCTTCGACCTGCCGGTGGACGTGGAGATCGTGAGCGCGCGCTGCGTGGTGAGCGACGAGCCGCGCATGGTGCGGCTGGAGCGCCGGCGCGGCGCCGGCTGGGACGCCGCCGCGCTCGCCGACAGCGGCGGCGCCTGCGACGCGACGCTCCGCGAGCCCTGCTCGGTGGTGCTGCCCGACGCGACCATGCTCGTGGCCGCGGGATGGCGGGCGCGGGCGCTGCCGATGGGCGGCTGGATGCTGGAGCGCGGCGCATGAGCGAATTCGACGTGCTCGAGCTGAGCGTCATGGCGAACGCGTTCGCGATGATCGCCGAGGAGATGGGCACCGTGCTCGTGCGGAGTTCGCTGTCGCCGAACATTCGCGAGCGGCGCGACGCGTCGGCGGCCCTGTTCGACGCCCGCGGGCGCATGGTGGCGCAGGCCGCGCACATTCCCGTGCACCTCGGCGCGATGCCCGAGTCGGTGCGGGCGGTGATGACGCACGCGCCGCAGCCGGGGGACGTGTTCATCCTCAACGATCCGTTCCGCGGAGGCTCGCACCTGCCCGACCTCACGCTCGTCGAGGCGATTGCGCGGGATGGGGTGACGGTGGGGTTCGCCGCGGTGCGCGCGCACCACGCGGACGTGGGCGGCATGAGTCCCGGCAGCATGCCGCAGGGCGCGACGGAGCTCGTGCAGGAGGGGCTCGTCATCCCGCCGGTGCGGCTCGTGGCGGCGGGACGCCTGGACGAGATGATGCTGGACTTCATTCTTGCCAATGTGCGCACTCCCGACGAGCGGCGCGGCGACCTGCGGGCCCAGCTGGCGGCGTGCGCCGCCGGCGCGGCCGGGTGGCGGGCGCTGCTGGCGCGCGAAGGCGCCGTCCGCGTGGCGGCGGCGGTCGATGCGGTGCTCGACTACACCGAGCGGCGGGCGCGCTCGCGCATCGCGTCCCTCGGGCCGCTCGACAGCTCGGCGCGCGATGCGCTCGAGGGCGACGGCGTGACGGACGATGCCGTCCCCGTGGTCGTGCGGGCGCAGGCCGTGGGCGACACGCTGCGCCTGGACTTCACCGGCAGTGCGCCCATGGTGCGCGGCAACGTGAACTGCCCGATCGCCGTGACGCGGGCGGCGGCGGTGTTCGTGCTGCGCACGCTGCTCGACGACGACGTGCCGACCAACGAGGGAATCGCGCGGGCGATCGAGCTCGTGGTCCCCGACGACTGCGCGCTGAACGCGAAGTGGCCCGCGGCCGTGGCCGGCGGCAACGTCGAGATGTCGCAGCGCATCACCGACACGCTCATGCTCGCGCTGGCCCGGGCCGGCGTGCCGGTGGCCGCGCAGGGGCAGGGGACGATGAACAACATCACCTTCGGTGGCGCCGGCTGGACGTTCTATGAAACGCTCGGCGGCGGGCAGGGCGCGAGCGCGCGAGCCGACGGCCCCGATGCGGTGCACGTGGGCATGAGCAATACGCTGAACACGCCCGTCGAGTCGCTGGAGACGGCGTATCCGCTGCGCATCGAGGAGTACGCGGTGCGGCGGGGCTCGGGCGGTCGCGGCGCGCACCGTGGCGGCGACGGCGTGGTGCGGCGGTACCGGGCGCTGGAGCGGTGCACGGTCACGCTGCTCACGGAGCGGCGGCGCACGGCGCCGCACGGCGCGTCGGGTGGCGCGGACGGCACGCATGGCCGCAACGCGCTGAACGGTGAGGCGATTCCCGCGAAGTGCCGGCTGGAACTGCGCCCGGGCGACGTGATCACGGTGGAGACGCCCGGCGGCGGGGGATATGGGTAGAGACAGTTGACAGGCGACAGTCCGCAGTCACTGCTCACTGCCCTCCGCTCCCGCGCTTTCAGATCGTCAGCTCCATCCCTTCCGCCGCGGCAACCACGTCCAGCGTTCCCCCGCGCTTGCGCGCCAGGGAGCGGCACTCCGCCACCCGCGCGTCCAGCTCGTCGTCGCTGCGCTCGGGCTTGTGATGGAAGAGCAGGAGCCGGTCGATGCCCGCCTCCAGCGCCAGCGCGACCGCGTCGTCGAACGTCGAGTGGCCCCAGCCGCGATACTGCGCGTATTCGTCGGTCGTGTACGTCGCGTCGTGGATCAGCACGTGGGCGCCGCGCACGAAGTCCACCAGGCCCGACCGCCAGCCGTCGGGGGCGTCGTACGTCCCGCCCGCTCCCAGCTCATTGTCGGCGATGTACACCAGCGCGCGCGCTCCCGGCTGCGCCTCGCGGAACCGAAAGCCGAGCGCGCCGCCGGGATGGCGCACGGGATACGTCGCCACGTCGCAGCCGTGCCGGCGCAGGCTGTCCGGCGGAAGCTCGCGGAATTCGATGCCGGCGTCCAACGCGTCGAACGCGACGGGAAAGACCACCGGCGACATCTGATCGCGCACCACGCGGTCGATGCTCGTCTCGAGCGTCCGCGCGCCCCAGATCGTGAAGTGGTTGCCGCGCTGGAAGACCGGCGCGAAGAATGGTATGCCCTGGATGTGGTCCCAGTGCGCGTGCGTGAGGAAGAGGTCGCCGGCCACCGGCGCGCCGGCCGCGCGCGCGATCAGCGATTGGCCCAGCTCGCGCAGTCCCGTGCCCGCGTCGAGCACGATCAGCCATCCGTCGGCGGTGCGCAGCTCGACGCACGGCGTGTTGCCGCCGAACCGCACAGTCTGTGGCCCCGGGCTCGGGATCGACCCGCGGGTTCCCCAGAACCTCAGGTGCAGCGACATGTTCGTCCGCGCCGGCGCATGCGGCTAAGATGGCGACGTGGCGATCGCGCGGGCCGGACGGCGCGTCACGGCTCGCCGGTGACCATGCTCACGCGCGAACCTTCGCCCGGCGCTCCAGCGCCGGCCGGTCGGTGACGGTGATCCGGCGCCGCTCCACGCCGATCTGCCCAGCATCCTGGAACTCCTTCATCGCGCGCGACACGGTCTCGCGGCTGGCGCCGATCATCTGCGCGATCGTCTGGTGCGTGAGCGCCCGGCCGATCGTCGAACCGCCATGCTCGTCGGCGAGATCGAGCAGCAGCCGCGCAATGCGGCCGGGGACGTCGAGCAACACGAGGCCGCCGATCTTGTCGTCGGCGAGCCGCAGCCGGTGCGACAGCGCCGTGAGCAGCGACCAGGCCACGCGCGGGCTGGACTCGACGCGGGCGCGGAAGTCTTCCCGGCGCAACACCAGCAGATCGGCGTCTTCCATCGCGATCACGTGCGCCGAGCGGGGGCGGTCGTCGATGAGCGACAACTCGCCGAAGTGGTCGCCGACCCCGAGCATGCCGAGGATCACTTCGCGGCCGTCGTCGGCGATTCGCACGACCTTGACCCGCCCGCCGCGCACGACGAACAGCGAATCGCCGGGATCGTTCTCGAACAGGATGACGCTGCCGCGGGGGTAGGTCTTGGCGCGCATGAGCTCGGCGAATCGGTCGAGCTCCTCGCGCTCGAGGCCGCCGAACAGCGGTACCGTGGCCAGGAAGTCCGCAGCGGTCTGGGTCATGCGAGGTCGGGGTCGGCTGGCGTGGGGAGTCGGGTCATCCCCCGTCCCCGCGGCGCGTGTGCGCGAACATACGGGGGGCCGTTCGCCGCGTCAATTCGGCAACGCGACGGCTGCCGGTGCCGGCGGCGACCTTCGACGGCTCCCGATTGCCCCCCATCTTGCGAACCGCGACGAAAGCGTTACAATCTGGCCTCGCGTATCCCCTTTCCCTTGCGGGCGCCCGCTTCCCGGACGTTCGAGCACCCGCGCCTTCGTCCCACCGTTCGCCCGCAGAATCCCGCCCAACCGCCGGCGTCCGCCCGGCCATCAACATGCATGCAAGAGCCCGCGTCCGGCGCCGATTGCCGGACACGAGGGCTTCGAAGCATGGGCCTGTCGCGCCGCCCCCCGCGGCGCGCTGGAACCAGCGTGTCCCGTAGTCGTAGCAGTTCACCACTCGCGTCGTGGGGGTATCTGAATGCGCAGGAAACTTGTATTCGTGCTCGGCATCGTCGTGTGCCTGGTCGGCGCACGTCGGGCTGAGGCGCAAACTCGCGTCCTCTCCGGGCGGGTCATCGACCGGGACTCGAAGCAGGGAGTTGCGGGCGCGGTCGTCACCGTCGTCGGCGGGTCGCAGGGCACCCAGGCGAACCATGAGGGCGGCTTCCGGTTCGCGGTGCCGGCCGGGAAGTTCAACCTCAACGTGCGGGCGCTCGGCTACGCGCCGGTCACGATCCCGGTGGCCGAGGGCGATTCCTCTCTGACCATCCCCATGGTCGCCGAGGCCATCCAGCTCAACCAGGTCGTCGTGACGGGCGCCGCGACCACGCAGGAGCGGCGCAACGTATCGACGGCCGTGTCCACGGTGTCGGGCGAGGCGCTGGCGCAGGTGCCGGCGGCGTCGGTGGACCAGGCGCTGCAGGGCAAGGTGCTCGGCACCACGATCAACATGTACAGCGGCGCTCCCGGCGGCGGCGGGCAGATCCAGATCCGCGGCGTGACGTCGATTCTGGGCAACGGGCAGCCGCTGCTGGTCGTGGACGGGACGATCATCAGCAACGTGTCGCTGTCGTCCGGCCTGAACGCGGTCACGCGCGCCGCCGGCAATGCGGCGACGTCCAACGAAGACAACGCCGTGAACCGCCTGGCCGACATCAACCCCGACGAGATCGC
>DASVWS010000154.1:0-9436 GCA_036393095.1 Gemmatimonadaceae bacterium
CCCGGTGCAGGTTCCGTTCCACGATCCTGCTCATGCGGGAGTTGAGAATGCCGGCGAAAGGGCCCATAATGTGCGGGTCGGGCATGGGGCCCGGCGTGCAGCGTACTGAAGCCATCCCGTAGCGAACCCGTGAGTGAGCTGACTTTCCGCGACGGCATCATGGACCGCATTCTCACGCGAGAACGGCGGTTCGACGAGCGCGCCTATCTGTTCGTGCTCGCCGCGCTGGAGTACTGCCAGCAGCGGTTGCCCGAACGCCGCCACATCTCGGGCCGCGAGCTGGCACACGCCAGCCGCGACCTCGCCATCGAGCGGTTCGGCGTCATGGCGCGCCTCGTCCTCGAGCACTGGGGGGTGCGGAGCAGCGCCGACATCGGGGACGTGGTGTTCACGCTCGTGGAGCTCGACCTGCTGCTCAGCCAGCCCGACGACAGCCGCGAGGAGTTCGTTGACGCGTTCGACTTCGACGACGCGTTCGAACGCCGCTACCCGTGGTGCGGAGCGATCCACGCATGACCACGGCCGGCCTCCAATGGCCGGCCTGCCGCAAGTGCGGCGCCGGCGTGCTGCTGCCGCTCAGCGACTACGGCCGCGACGGCGCGCCGATCACCTACAAGGCGTGGGCCTGCAGCAATCCGGAGTGCGGGTTCAACATCCGCATCGACAACGGCGAACTGAGCTACGGCCGCACGGTCGGCAGCTCGCAGAAGTAGCGGCTGGAGACGCCGCGGCGCGCGCCCGCGCCGCTTCCCGCGCATGACATCGTCCCGCCTCCTCGTTCGCGTCGTCACCGCCGCGCAGGCCTCGGCCCGGGACGCCGCCGCCATTGCCGCCGGCACGCCGTCGCGGCAGTTGATGGATCGCGCCGGGAGCGCTACGGCGCGCGAGATCGCCCGGCGCCTCGGCCCGCTCGACGACCGCCGCGTGGTCGTGCTCTGCGGACCCGGGAACAACGGCGGCGACGGGTGGGTGGTGGCGCGCGAGCTCGCCGCTGCCGGCGCCCGCGTGGACGTCTGCGAAGTGGTGAGCGCGAAGTCGGACGATGCCGTCGCCGCCCGCGAGCGGGCGCGGCGCGAGCGCGGCGGCCGCCTGCACGAGCGGACGCTCGTGCAGCTCCGCGCCGCGACGTACGACATCGTCGTGGACGCCCTCCTCGGCACCGGCAGCTCCGGCGCGCCGCGCGGCGCGATCGCCGACGCCATGGCCGTGCTCGCGGCGCAGCGTGACGCCGGCGCGCGCGTCGCCGCCGTGGATCTTCCCACCGGGCTCGACGCGACCACCGGCGACGTCGAACACGCGGTGCCCGCCGACCTCACCTGCACCTACGGCACGATCAAGCGCGGCCACCTCGTGGCGCGAGGGACCTGCGGCGCCGTCGTCGTGCTCGACATCGGACTCGGGGCGGCGGCGGCCATCGCCGACGGCGCGCCCCTGCTCGTCGACGAGCCCTGGGTCGCCGAGTGCGTGCCCGTCATTCACGCCGACGCGCACAAGGGAACGCGCCGCAAGGTGGTCGTCGTCGGCGGCGCCGAGGGGATGTCGGGCGCGGTGATCCTCGCGGCGCGCGCCGCGCTGCGCAGCGGGGCGGGGCTCGTGAAGGTCCTCGCCGACGGGAATTCGCTCGACGCCGTACGCAGCGCCGAGCCGGCCGTGCTCACCGGCGCCTGGCCACAGCGCGCCGCCGACGTCGATCGCGACGTCACGGCGTGGGCCGACGCCGTGGCTATCGGACCGGGACTCGGCGACACCGCGCGGTCGCGCGCCCTCGTGGAGCGTGTGCTCTCGCGCTGGCGCGGCCCCGTGGTGCTCGACGCCGACGGACTCAACGTGTTTCATGGCGATCCCGCACCGCTCGCCGAGCTGCTCGACGGCCGCAGCGCCGTCGTCACGCCGCACCCCGGCGAATTCGCGCGCCTCACGCACACCACGATCCCCGAAGTGCTCGCGCGCCGGTTCGACATCGGCCAGCGGCTCGCGGCGCGGCTCAGCGCGGCAGTCCTGCTCAAGGGAACGCCCACCGTCGTCTACGCGCCCGACGGCGCCGAACGGCTCGTGAGCGCCAGCGGCACTCCCGCGCTCGCCACCGGCGGCAGCGGCGACCTGCTCACCGGGATTGCCGTGACGCTGCTGGCGCAGATGGGTCAGGCCGCTCCCGCGGCCGCCTGCGCGGCCTGGACGCACGGGCGCGCCGCGGAGCTGGCGCAGTTCGGCCGCCGCAACGACGCCGAGGATGCGTTCTCGGCGGACCTCGACGAGTCGATCGACGGCGACGACCGGTCCGGCGTGCGCCTGCGCGCGCGCGCGGAACGTGCGTCGCGCCGCGACGCGCGCGGGCTCACGCTCGACGACGTCCTCGCAACGCTTCCCGACGCGTGGCGCCTGCGGAGCGATCCGCCGGATGCCCCCGTGTTGGTCGAGTTGCCCGCGGTGGAAGCACGCGTGTGAGCGATCCGCGGCACGTGAATCTCGGGCCGGGCGCGGAGTTCGATGCCATCCGCCGGCTGCTCCGCGACTGGGGCCCGCTCAGCGCCGGCGCCGGCGACGACGCGGCCGTGCTCGACGTGCCGCCCGGCCAGCGGCTCGTGGCCAGCATCGACGCCACCGTCGAGGGCGTCCACTTCCGCCGCGGCTGGCTCACGGCCGTCGAGATCGGATATCGAGCGGTCACCGCCGCGCTGAGTGATCTCGCGGCGATGGGCGCGCTCCCCATCGGCGTGCTGACGGCGTTCGTGCTTCCCGACGAGTGGCGCGACCGCCTGTCGGAGGTCGGCGAGGGCATCGGCATGGCGGTGGCGCGCGCGGGAACGACTGTCGTGGGCGGAAACCTCACGGCGGGGACGGAATTCAGCATCACCTCCACCGTGCTCGGTCACGCCGCCGGCCTCCTGCGCCGCGACGGCGTGCGCGCCGGCGATCACCTCTACGTCACCGGGCGCCTCGGTGGCCCGGGTGCGGCGCTGGCCGCCTGGCTCGCCGGACGCGAGCCGCGGCTCGAAGACCGCGAGCGGTTCGCGCATCCGTCGGCGCGCCTCGCCGAAGGGCGCTGGCTGGCGGGGGCCGGGGCCGCGTCTGCGGTGGACATTTCCGACGGACTCGTGGCCGACGCCCGGCATCTCGCGTCGGCCGGCGGCGTGGGGATCGAGCTCGACCTCGGCGCGATTCCGCTGGTCGACGGCGTCGCGTCGGCCGACGCGCTCGTGAGCGGAGAGGAATACGAGTTGCTCGTATCAGCGCCGCACCGCCTCGACACCGACCCGTTCGCGCGCGAGTTCGGATTGCCGCTCACGCACGTGGGGCGTGCCGTGGCGGATCATCCGCGCGAGGTCGTCGTGCTCGACGCGGGACGTCGCGTTGCGGGAGGGCGGGGGTACGACCACTTTCAGGGCTGATGCGAACGATCCTTGCGTTGATCGTCCTGGCCATCGCCACTGCCGTGCTCGGCCCCATCGTGCTGGTGGCCGGGGTGTTCGGAGTGCCGGACCGGCCGGGCGGGATCTACCAGCGGTGCATGCACCTCTGGGCCCGCCTGGGCTGCCGCGCGGCGGGCGTGCGGATCGTCGTGCACGATCCGTCGCGCATGAGTCCCGACCACGGCGTGGTGTACATCGCGAACCACGTGAGCTGGTTCGACGTCTTCGCGCTGGCCTCGTCGCTTCCGCGCTACAGCTTCATCGCGAAAAGTGAGCTGCGGAAGATCCCGCTCTTCGGCCCCGCCGCGGCGGCCGCGGGAATCGTGTTTCTCGAGCGCGACAACCGGAAGCAGGCCTTCGAGTCGTACCACGGCGCCGCCGAGCAGGTGCGGCAGGGACGCTCGGTGGTAGTGTATCCCGAAGGCACCCGCGGCCGCGACTACCCGTTGCGCCCGTTCAAGAAGGGGCCGTTCGTGCTCGCCATCGCGTCGGGAGCGCCCATCGTGCCCACCATCATTCACGGCGCGCGCGAAGTGATGCCCCGGGGCTCCTTCCGCGTCCGCCCGGGCAACATTCATGTACATTTCCTCGAGCCGATCCCGACGGCGGGGCTGAGCTACGATGACCGGGGAGCGCTGATGACGCGCGTCTGGCAGCGGATGGCCGACGCGTTGCACGACCTCTACGGCGTGGCCCGTTCCGACCGCCCCATCGCCAGGCCCAACGAACGCGTCATCTGAACCCGTGACTCCGAATATGACCACGATCTCCCACGTCCACGCCCGCGAAATCCTCGACAGCCGCGGCAATCCCACCGTCGAAGCCGACGTGTTCCTCACCAACGGCATCAAGGGGCGCGCCGCCGTGCCCAGCGGTGCCAGCACCGGCGAGAACGAAGCCGTGGAGCTGCGCGACGGCGATCCCGAGCGCTACGGCGGCAAGGGCGTGCAGACCGCGGTGCGGAACATCGAGGAGACCATCGGGCCCGCCATCGCCGGCATGGACCCCACGCTGCAGCTCGAAGTGGACGCGGCGATGATCGAGCTCGACGGCACGGAGAACAAGTCGAACCTCGGCGCCAACGCCATGCTCGCCGTGTCGATGGCGACGGCGCGCGCCGCGGCGCAGCTCGTCAACCTGCCGCTCTACCGCTACCTCGGCGGCCCGCTGGCGCGCGTGCTCCCCGTCCCGATGATGAACGTCGTGAACGGCGGCGCGCACGCCGGGAACAACGTCGACTTCCAGGAGTTCATGATCGTCCCGGTGGGCGCCGAGAGCTTCACGGAAGCGCTGCGCATGGGCGCCGAGACCTTCCACGCCCTGAAGAAGGTGCTCGCGAAGCGGAAGTTGAGCACCGGCGTGGGCGACGAGGGCGGCTTCGCCCCCGACCTGAAGAATGACGAGGAAGCGATCAAGGTCGTGGTCGAGGCCATCGAGGCCGCTGGCTACGCCCCGGGCACTGAAGTCGCGGTGGCGCTCGATCCGGCGAGCAGCGAGCTCTTCGTCGACGGGACCTACGTCTTCAAGAAGAGCGGCGGCCACAAGAAGGACGCCGACGCGATGATCGAGCTCTACACCCGGTGGATCGGCGAGTACCCGATCGTCTCGATCGAGGACGGGCTCGCCGAGAACGACTGGGAGGGATGGCAGAAGCTCACCGCCGCCATCGGCGACCGCTGCCAGCTCGTGGGCGACGACATCTTCTGCACGAATCCCGACCTCCTCTCGCGCGGCATCGAGAGCGGCGTCGCCAATTCCATTCTCATCAAGGTGAACCAGATCGGCACCCTCAGCGAGACGCTCGAGACCATCGACCTCGCGCGCGGCGCGGGGTACCTCTCGGTGATCTCGCACCGCTCCGGCGAAACGGAAGATACGTTCATCGCCGATCTCGCCGTGGCGACCGGCGTCGGGCAGATCAAGACAGGGTCCGCCAGCCGCACCGACCGGATCGCCAAGTACAACCAGCTCCTGCGCATCGAGGAAGAGCTCGGCGGCGCCGCGGAATTCCCGGGCGGCGCGCTCTACGGGCTGTGAGCCGCCCGCGGCGCCTCCCGCCGGGCGTTAAGAAACTGCTATGGGCGATGGTGGGCGTCGTGGCGCTCGCCTTCGCCGTGCAGGGCGGCGAATACAGCACGCTCGACCTGTTCCGCCAGCACCGGCAGGCCATGGAGCTGCGCATCGAGATCGACTCGCTGCAGCGCGTCGTCGATTCCCTCGGCAAGTATCGCGACCGCGTGCTGCACGATCCGAAGCTCCAGGAGCGCATCGGCCGCGAGGAATTCGGCTGGGTGCGCGGCGACAAGGAGCTCCTGTACCGGTTCGACGCGCCCGACTCCGCGGGCCGGTAGCGCGCCGCGGCGTCGGGAAATGCCCCACGACGATGGGAGATTTTCCCGGCAGAGGACCGGTGATTCCGCGACGGTAATGCGCCGCGACTCCCGGTACCCTACGTCGCGGCCCCGAGCCGCGAGCATCAGGCATTCGCCGGAGGACCGATGACCGCCACACGTCAGGCGCCGACTCGCACGTACTCGATTCTGCTGCTCGCCAGCGACGGCTCGCCGGCCATGGAGTCCACGATCACCATGGCGCACCTGATCGCCGAGCGCGACCGGGCCAGGGTCCAGGTGGTGACGGCGATCGAACCGCTGCCGATGGTGACGCCCGAGGGAAACCTTCCCCTCACGCCGCAGATCGAAGAGAGCCGGCGCCGGGGCCTCGAGAAGCAGGTGCTCGACCAGCTCGCCCGCTTCGCGCCCGAGTCGAAGGACTGGCCCGTCCAGCAGATCGACGGGCATCCCGATGCGACGATCGTGCGCGTCGCGCACGAAACGAAAGCGGACCTCATCGTCCTCGGCCTGGGCGAGCACGGCATGGTGGACCGGTGGTTCGGCGGCGAGACCGCGCTGCGCGTGCTCGGGCTGTCCGACATCCCGGTGCTGGCCGTGGCGCCCTCCGCCGACGCGCTCCCCACGCGCGTGCTCGTCGCGATGGACTTCAGCGAGATGAGCGAGCGCGCCCTCGCCGCCGCGCTCCCCCTGCTCGGCGAGAAAGCCAAGCTGACGATGGCGCACGTGGTGCCGCGCGACATCTCCATGGGCGTGTGGCCCGCCTGGGACGACGCGTACGAGAAGGCGGTGAAGGCGAGCTTCGTCGAGCTGCGCGGCCGCCTGGCCATCCCCGAGTCGATGTCCGCCGAGGAGCTGGTGCTCTACGGCGATCCGGCGCGGGAGCTGCTCCAGCAGGCGAAGCGGATGAACGCCGACCTGATCGTGGGCGGCACGCACGGCCACAACATCATCGCCCGCGCGATGCTCGGCCGGGTGTCCACCAAGCTCATCCGTGGCGCCCACTGCTCGGTGTTCGTCCTGCCGCCGGAGACGCGTGCGCACTGAGTTCCTGAGAAGCCGGGCGGTCGTGTTGCCGGCGGCCACGCTGGTGGTCATCGGCGCGGGCGCCGTCGCGCGTGCATGGGTCATGGGACGGGGGGCCAGCCACTGGCTGTGGTGGGGCGGCCTCATCGTCGTCGGCGCGCCCGTCGTCTGGCGCACCCTGCGCGATGCCCTGCGCGGCCACTTCGCCACCGATCTCGTCGCCACGCTGGCCATCGTCGGCGCCGTGCTCCTGGAGCAGCCGCTGGCCGGGCTCGTCGTCGTGCTCATGCAGACGGGGGGCGAGGCGCTGGAGCACTACGCCGAGGGGCGGGCGTCGCGCGCCATCCGCGAGCTCGAAGCCGCGGCGCCGCGCACCGCCCATCGGGTGGAGCAGGGCTCCATCACCGATATCAAGGTGGACCAGATCGACGTCGGTGACCTGCTCCTCGTGCGCCCCGGCGAGCTGGTCCCCTGCGACGGCGTGGTCACCGACGGACACTCGCTGGTGGACGCGTCGCGCCTCACTGGGGAGCCGATGCCGGTGAGCGCGGAGCCGGGGGTGGGGCTGATGAGCGGCAGCGTGAACGGCGACGGCGCGCTCACCGTTCGCGCGACGGCGCTGGCCAACGAGAGCCAGTACGCGCGCATCGTCGACCTCGTGCGCCACGCGCAGGAGAGCAAGTCGCCGTTGCAGCGCCTGGCCGACCGGTACGCCGTATGGTTCACGCCGGTCACCATCGGCGTGTGCGCCGCGGCCTATTTCATGACGGGCGATTGGGTGCGCGTGCTCGCCGTGCTCGTCGTCGCCACGCCCTGTCCGCTCATCCTCGCCACGCCCATCGCCATCATCGGTGGCATCAACGCCGCCGCGCGGCGCATGGTAATCGTGCGCAACGGAGCGGCGCTCGAGCAGTTGAGCCGCGTGGACACTGCCGTGTTCGACAAGACGGGCACGCTGACCGTCGGCATGCCCGAAGTACACCGTGTACTCCCCGCTCCGGGGTTCACGGAAGATGAAGTCCTGCGCCTGGCCGGCGCGCTCGAGCAGGGGTCTGGGCACCTGCTGGCGCGCACGATCGTTCGGACGGCGGAGGAGCGGCTGGGGACGCTGCCCGCGGCGCGTCACCTGCGCGAGTCGCCGGGGCGCGGGCTGTCGGGCGACGTGGACGGACGCGAAGTGGCGGTCGGCGCGCGCGCGTACATCCTCGAACAGCCCGGCGTTTCGCAGGTCGACGTGGCGGCGCTCGAGCACGGTGGGAACGGGCTCCGGGCGTACGTCGCCGTGAACCGAACGCTGGCCGGGATCGTGGACTACGCCGACCAGTTGCGTCCCGGCATTGCCGCCGTGTTCTCCGACCTGCGGCATCTGGGCGTTGGGCGCGTGCTCCTGCTCTCCGGCGACCACACCCCAAATGCCCGTGCCGTCGCCGCGGAAGTCGGGATCACCGAAGTGCACGGCGACCTGCTGCCCGAAGACAAGGTGGCGGTCGTGAACCGGCTGTTGCACGAGGGCTCGCGCGTGGTGATGGTGGGCGACGGCACGAACGACGCGCCGGCGCTCACGGCGGCCGACGTCGGCATCGCGTTGGCCGGACACGGCGGCGGCATCACCGCCGAAGCGGCCGACGTCGTGATCCTGGTGGACGAGCCCGCGCGCGTGGTCGAAGCGGTGCGGATCGGGCAGCGCACGATGCGCGTCGCCCGGCAGAGCATCTGGGTGGGGCTGGGGCTGAGCGCGGTGGCGATGGTGTTTGCCGCGCGCGGCGACATCGTGCCGACGATCGGAGCGGTGCTCCAGGAAGCGATCGACGTGGCGGTGATCCTGAATGCGTTGCGAACGAGCGGGGGCGGCGCCACGGCTTGACGGGCGGGCGCTCGGGGCTAGCTTTCAGGCACTGACGCGGGGTGGAGCAGCCTGGTAGCTCGTCGGGCTCATAACCCGAAGGTCGCGGGTTCAAATCCCGCCCCCGCTATTCGCCGGCCGGTCCGCAAGGGCCGGCCGGTTTCTGTTGAGGCGGCGTGCGATTAGCTTTCGCGGCCGGTGGATTGTGGGGCAGGGTAGCTCAGGTGGTTAGAGCACGGCACTCATAATGCCGGGGTCGTGGGTTCGAGTCCCACCCCTGCTATTCTTGGAAGTTGTTGTATGACTGTGGCTTACATGTCGGCGATTTCTGGTAGAGCGCCGATTTATGCCTCACGACGCATCGCCATTTGTTGCTGCTTCCCACTCTGTGGCGAGATGCGTCGGGCATAAAAAAGGGCATAGGCAGTCCCGCGAGCGCCATGTGCGCTCAATCCCCAGTATTGCGCCTCCGTAGGCAGGTTGACCGCGGAGGCTCAGGGCCATCCTGACCGACCTTGTCCGACGTGTCGGAGTGTGAAGTCCGCAGGTGTCCCCCGGCGGTTTGTGGGACTGCGGGCACACCTCTCGGGAGATGTGCCGACAACACTATGATCGAGATTCCGTTTGAAACCGGCTGGCGAACGCTCGTCAAGAGAGGGAGCTAGAGGCGGAGCGACTCCGGGGCCTGGCCTCCCCAGCGGCGATGCGCTGAAGTCAGCCCTCGGCCAGGAGGCTGGACCGTCTCTCGGGGCCGCATGTCCCCGTCATTTCCGGACAGGACGACTAGATCGAAAGCGCGGCGTATG
>DASVWS010000155.1:0-3239 GCA_036393095.1 Gemmatimonadaceae bacterium
TACGGGTAGCCGAGCGTGTCCGCGAGCGCCGAAGCGATGCCGGGCGCCTGCCAGAGCGTCGCCGTCTTCACCTCGATTCCCGTCACGTCCGACCCGAGCTGCGCCAGGTCCTGCGCCGTCTTCACCGACGTGAACACGTACCCGTTGTCGTACTCGTACATTCCGCTGGCGAAGATCCCCGTCACCGGCAGCCGTACCGTGTGCACGTCGGGCAGGCCGGTCACCGGCGAGATCGCGTCCCCGCCCAGCGAGAACAGGGTGACCGTATCGATGCCGGGGTGCACGTCCAGCCGCTGCGCCAGACGATCGCCGATCACCACGCCGTGGTCCCGGCCGTCGGCCGTGCGGAAGGAAAAGTCCCCCGCCGTCGCGGTGGATCGGATCGCCGTCACCGGCTTCGTGTGCGGCCCCGCCGGCTCGATGCCCATCACCATCACGCCGTCGTGGTACTGGTGCCCACCGGACATGATGGCCTGCGCGAGCACGAACGGCGCCGCCGCCACCACCCCCGGCTGCCGCAGGATGATCGGGAGCACCGTGTCGGGCCGCGCCATCGTGAGGTCGTCGCCGTAGGTGAGCACGCGCAGATCGGGACTGCCGAGCAGAATCTTGTTGCGGAGATCCGTCTGCAATCCCGTCATCACCCCGTTGATCAGGATGAGCGCGCTCACGCCGACGATGACGCCGCCCATGGCGATCACGCTGATCAACGAGAGGAGTCGCGACCCGCGCCGGCTGCGCAGGTACCGCCAGGCGATCGCGATCTCGAGACGCGTCATTCGGGTCGCATCGTCGGAAAGAGAATGGCGTCGCGGATGTTCGCCGTGTCGGTGAGGTACATCAACAGCCGGTCGATGCCGATCCCGACGCCGCCCATCGGCGGCATCCCGTACTCCATCGCGCGGATGTAGTCCTCATCGACGCCCGACGCCTCGTCGTCGCCCGCGGCCCGGAGCCGCGCCTGCGCTTCGAAACGCACGCGCTGGTCGATCGGGTCGTTGAGCTCGCTGAACGCATTGGCCAGCTCGCGCCCCGCGGCGAACAACTCGAACCGCTCGGTGAGCGCCGGGTTCCCTCGCTTCGGCTTGGCCAGCGGCGACAGCTCGCGCGGGTAGTCCAGCACGAACGTCGGCGCCTGGATCTTCGATTCGACGAGCACCTGGAACAGCTCGTCGAGCAGCTTGGGCCGGCTCAGATCGTCCACGCGCTCCACGCCGTGCCGCCGCCCTTCGACGCGCAGCTCGGCGTCCGTCGCCGACAGCGCATCGCGCCCCAGCCCCGCGTTCAGCGCCGGCACCCATTGAAGCCGCGCGAACGGCGGGGACAGGTGCGGCACCTTCGCGGCGAAGGCCGGAACTTCGCCGACCGCCCGCGCCGCCTCCACCACCAGCGCCTCGACCAGATCCATCATGTCGCCGTAGTCGCCGTACGCCTGGTAGAACTCGAGCATCGTGAACTCCGGATTGTGCGTCCGGTCGATGCCCTCGTTCCGGAAGTCGTGCCCGATTTCGTACACGCGGTCCAGGCCTCCCACCACCAGCCGCTTCAGGTACAGCTCATCGGCGATGCGGAGGAACAGCGGCATGTCGAGCGCGTTGTGATGCGTCGTGAACGGTTTGGCCGCCGCGCCGCCGTACAGCGGCTGCAATACCGGCGTCTCGACCTCCAGAAAGTCCCGGCCGTCCAGAAACGCGCGAATGGCACGGATCATCCGCGTGCGCGCGATGAACAGCGCGCGCACTTCCGGATGGACCGCAAGGTCGGCATATCGCTGGCGGTAGCGCTGCTCCGGATCGGCGAACCCCGAATGCCGCACCACCTGGCCGTCCACGGTTTCTTCTTTCCCGAATGGCAGGGGGCGCAGCGACTTCGCGAGCATCTCCACCTGCTCGACGCGGACCGTCACCTCGCCCGTACGCGTGCGGAACAGCGGCCCGGTCACGCCGATGACGTCGCCGATGTCGAACAGCTCGAGATGGCGGTACGACTCCTCCCCCAGCAGGTCCTTCTTGAAATACAGCTGCAGCCGCGCCGGCCCGTCGGAGAGGTGCGCGAACGTCGTCTTTCCGTGCGCACGCCAGGCGACGAGCCGGCCCGCAACGCGCACGCACGGCCCCTCGTCCACGCCGTCGGGCAGGAGCGCGAGCGCGTCCGCGGCCCGGTGCGTCCAGGCGAACCGGTAGGCGAACGGCGCGATGCCGCGGGCCTCGAGCTCGGCGAGCTTCTCCCGCCGGGCGCGCTGGACGAAGTTGAGTTCGTCGCTCATACCGCCGACCCCGCGGCCGTGAGGTAGGCCTCGATGAACGGGTCGATGCCGCCGTCCATGACCTTCTGCACGTCGGGAATCTTCAATTCGGTTCGGTGGTCGTTCACCATCGTGTAGGGCTGGAAAACGTAGCTGCGAATCTGGCTGCCGAACGTCACGTCCGCTTTCGTCGCGTCCAACTCGGCCTTCTTCCGCGCCTGCTTCTCGGCCTCGAGTTGATAGAGCCGGTTCTTCAGCATCTTGAGCGCCGTCTGCCGGTTCTTGTGCTGCGAGCGCTCCTGCTGCGACGAGACGACGATTCCCGTCGGCAGGTGCGTCAGGCGCACCGCCGAGCTGGTCTTGTTCACGTGCTGCCCGCCCGCCCCCGATGCGCGGAACACGTCCATCTTCAGGTCCTCTTCCCGGATCTCGACGTTGATCGTCTCGTCCACGACGGGGTAGACGAACACCGAGGCGAAGCTCGTGTGGCGGCGGGCCTGGGCGTCGAACGGAGAGATGCGCACGAGGCGGTGGACGCCGGTTTCGCCCTTGAGGAACCCGAACGCGTAGTCGCCGTCGATCTCGAGCACGGCCCCCTTGATCCCGGCCTCCTCTCCCTCACTCAGGTCGAGCACCTCCACGGAGAAGCCGCGGCGTTCCGCCCACCGGGTGTACATGCGCATCAGCATCTCGGCCCAGTCCTGCGCTTCGGTGCCGCCGGCCCCGGCGCTGATCTCCACCTGCGCGGACCGGAAGTCGTCGGGACCGGAAAGCAGCGACCGCAGGCGGAACGCTTCCAGGTCGTCGCTCAACTTGGCGATGTCGCGGTCGAGCTCGGCGGTCATCTCGGGATCGGGCTCGGCCTCGAGCAGCTCGGCGAGTTCCCGAGCGCTGGCCTCGCGCGCGGTCAGCGCCATGAATGGCTCTACCCAGCCGCGCAGCTTCTTCACCTGCTGCACGACGTCCTGCGCCTTCTCCTGGTTGTTCCAGAAGG